>JBMOFW010000034.1:0-18752 GCA_049318685.1 Flavobacteriales bacterium | reverse complement strand
CGAACCATCTATTTCTTGGCTAAATAATCCATTGCTATTCATCACAAATGATGAAAAATCAGGTTGTTATTTCAACCTAAAATAACAATTCAAGGGTACAAAACCCACCCTATAAAACAAAGCTTAAGTTAGCTTTGACTTGACTTTTCTCTCCCCTGAGATTAGGTGTCGGTTCGCTTCTTCTCTTAATACATTGAATATTAAATTTTCCATCAAATGAAAATAGCGTCTCTCCTTTTGCTTTCCCTTATGATTTTCTCCTCTTGTGAAAAAGAAATTCCTGAGCCAACTACCACCACTCATGGACGAGGGGGAGAAGACGCATACGAACTTTCATTCTACAGATCAATCACCTGGTCAGGCCCAATAACGGTTACCGTGAATGGGTCATTCATTGGTACTATAAATCAATCGAGAAGTTTAGCGCCAATAGAATGTTCCGATAAAACTGGTTGCGTAGTCTACACAGGAGTTCCCGGCGAAACAGTAAGTTATTATTGCACTTCAGGCAGCTACTATTGGGAGGGAACGGAAACACTTACTTATCCTTGCCGCATTCTCGGCTTAGGACAATAATTTGAATGTCATGAAAAAAATTATTCCTATTATAATCGTATTGTTTGCGATTTCTATCAACGCGCACACACAAGATCTAATCATTAAAAAAAACGGTGATGAGCTCACTGTAAAAGTGATTAAGATAACAGAAACTGAAATTGAATACCGTAGATCAGATCAAGGTGATTCAGGTCCTGTTTATTCAATTAAAAAAGCAGAAGTGCTTTTAATTAAATACGCTAACGGGACTAAGGACGTGTTCAACAGCTCCGCTTCATCTCCCACGTCACCCCCACCCGCGCCCGCGCCACCACTTGAAGAATCGGGCAACACGGTCATAGAGTCAAACCCGAACCAGGAATCCTTGAAGTTTTCAATTCTAACTAATTATGGAATGTACGGTGTATTCGGTTTAGATGCGAGACTAAGCTATAAAAAGTGGGGCTTCTATACTTCTCTTCGTGGCAACAAAGCATATTTTGGAAACAACGGACCCCACTATCGATTGCAGTATGCCAATTATATGGTCGATAATAATAATTTCTATGTAAACGACTACTCTTGGACCGGAAACTCTGACTACCGAAGAGGTTCCTTCATGTTCGGAACTCAATATCGATTGAAGAAATGGAACAGGCAGGACGGATTACACTTGTTTGTTGGGATGGGCTCAGGAATGGCTAACTATATATACGAATATGACCTTTCTAATCTAAACACAAATCAATGGGTAATTGATGAAACAACTTCAAAAGAAGGATTAGACATTGAGTTTGGACTGTTCATTAATTCTGGTTTTGGCGCTATATCTATCGGTTATTGTATATTACCCGGAGGAATGGATTCTGGCTACGCGAGTTTAGGCGTAGGGATTGCTTTTGGTTCGAAGTAAATCTAATTACTCTAAGTGCAGGATAGTTTGTTCACGAGAAAAAATCTTAAGTCGCGGCTGTAGATCGAAGCGAAGAAGCCTTGAGCGAATGGGGGTTTCCTTAATGCTTTATTCAGGTTTAATGCTCCACGAGCCATCTATTTAAAAAAAATTCCTGACTACTTGAAACAGGTATAAATAGAAACAAATTTCCATGAGGTTTTAGATAGAGAGAACTGGGGGGGACAAACACATTTCCCAAATTGGGAACAACAAACTATCTTTGCGCAAAGCAAAACACATGCAGTTGAAAGTCATCAAATCCGAAAAGGATTATCGCATCGCTTTGGCCCGTATCAACGAGGTGCGCGATGCCAAAAAACACACCCCCGATGGTGATGAGTTGGAATTGCTCACCTTGTTGATCGATAAATACGAGACCGAAAAATACGTGATGCCTCTGCCCGACCCCGTTCAAGCCATCAAGTTTCGGATGGATCAATTGGGATATAAGCAAAAGGACCTAGAGCCTTTCATTGGTCACAAAAGTCATGTGAGTGAAGTGCTCAACAAAAAACGCAAGCTCTCGCTGGAAATGATTCGAAAATTGAATGTCGCGCTCAATATTCCAGCAGAAGTATTGATACAGGAGTACTAGATACGTCTGTTTTATTTACCTGACATCGTAATGAGATACTTCCTGATCAATTCTTCCCCTTCTGCATTCACTGCCTCTTTCGCTTGTTTGCGATTGGTTTTTTTCACCATTTCAGGAACGATCCTATTCCATCCTTGTTCATTCTCTTGCGAAGGTTTGTAGAGTTTGTGGCACAGGCCGCAATTCTCTTCATAGAGTTTTTTTCCTTGTTCCAAGTCTGCAAGCGTATAGCCCGAAAACTTACTGCTCACACGGTCAACATCACCTTGTGTCGGAGCCAAGCTCTTTGATGCCGCGCATCCCACAGCCATCAATGCAATAGAAACGTATATGATCTTTTTCATGCTGAAAAATAAACAAATTTTACATCACAACCGATCATAATCAATCTTTGAAAAATGACGTTTGTCTCTTGGGATAGAATTCATCTCAATAATCTCAACGGTATTTAACCCGCGATCTGCCATAACATTCTGGAAACGTACAGCATCAAATTCACCATCTACTTCTAAGTATGCTCTCACCACGCCATCGCGCTTCATCACCGTTCCAAAGCGTACTCCGAGAATTGTACGCACCAAATTCTCCAAAATAAATGGAGAATATAACTGACCATTTTCTTCAAAAAGCTGTTTGCATCGACCTGTCAAATAGAGCTTTCCCAAGGCGTCCACAAAGCCACTATCTCCTGTACGATGCCAACATTTTTCTCCTATGAATATTTTATTTCTTCTCAAGGCTTCCGGATTGTTAAAATACTCCCGTAGAACGTGCGGACCCGCTACCACAATCTCACCAATCTCGCCTGAAGCCAATTCCATTTGTACAAAACCTTGTTCATCCACTTCGATCACATCATCCTTCCAAGAAATAATCCGCAACGCTGTTTTCGGGTGTACGTCACCGACAGGCAAACCGATGGAAACGGACGCCGCTTGCTGCGCAATCAACAATCGCGCATCGATGGCGCTAATTGGCTCCGACTCGGTCGAACCATAAACGACAGAAATCCTTGCGGTAGGAAATCCGAGTAAATATTGCTCCGCCTCTCGCGGAAAGACCGGTGCGCCACCGGTAAATAATTTTTTAATGACTTCGGTGTTCTTTCCACTTTTTCTTACATATTGACTCAGGCGCAACAAAAAATAGGGTGAACTCGTCAATCGATTCACACTATACCTTTCTATTTGTTGCCAAATCCGATTAGGATCCATTTCAGTCGGTTTCGATGATTTCCAATCTGCAATGACAGAGGTCACTCCAAAACCCAAATTGAGCATCAAAACAATAGGAAGTACGGGCATATCCACTTCACCTTCTATCGGGTCAAGCTCCGTTTGCAATACATCAAATTGCGCTTTCAAAAAATCATGTGTTCGCTTAGCCGCCTTTGGTGTTCCCGTGCTTCCTGTGGTGAACGTAATCAGCGCGGTTTCTGTGTTTGCATCAATACCGAATGATCGTTCGGCCTTAGGTCCGACAACTTTCTTCTCAGAAAACCAAATGGGAATGCGACGTACTTCTTTCGAAAGAAAAAAAGCAGGAACGCGCAAATACCAGGGAGCAATAAACCCCTTGCAGTCAGCAATTTTACAACAGACATTCAGTCGATCACGATTCACCCATTCGTCAAGAAAAACAGCCGTGGCTCCGATATAAAACAAGGCCAAAACCTTCACGTATAGACGCACACTCATGGGCACAAACACCAAAACGCGATCGCCTGGTTTAATCCCTTTTGCCAAGAAATGCGCAGCAGCCATGCACACTTCATCGGCCAAATCCTCAAAATCAATTTGCTCACGCTTATCCACAATGGCCAAACGCTTGGGCGACTTGCTCGCTTGGTGAAAGAACAATGAAACAATATTGAACCCAGCAGCCATCCTATTAAAATTCGTGATAATACAACCGATAACTACAATACTTCCTTCCGCCCAACGCGGCTGAGACGGGAGTACTCAATCCATCATCAATCATAAACGCATGAATTACAGAATTGAAACCATGCGCTTGCACGCCAGAGAACAAATCATCCAACAGCACCGCGCCCAAACCTTTCAATTCAGTATCCTTGGATCGGGCCAGTGTTTTTACCACCAACCGCTTTCCTTCTTGAGCATACACATCGGCAAATGCCAAAACGAATCCCACTATTTCGCCTGAGTTGCTCTCAGCAATCCGCACCATTTCAGGTTTCAAAACGGCTTTCATGCTCAAATATTTCAACACGAATGCCTCTCGCTGTATTCGGGAATACAGAAAATTAGACGCAAACGCCACCGCATTGAAATCATATAATTTATCGAGCTCCTCCTCCAAATTGGACACATCAAGACTTCTAAACCTCACACCCAATTGTTCTAGTTCCGCTCGGCGAAAACGATGGCGCGGGTTGAAATAATCCGGCTCTCCAGCAATAGCAGAAAAATAGTCTTGTGAACGAGAAAAAAAGGACTCCCAGAGCGACGGATAAAAACGTTGATGATCGGGTTCACTCATGAATGCCGGAACCTCATTGAAGGGCTCCAGTCGAAAACGATAATTATTCCAAGTGCTCCCATTCATCGGGCCAATCAGCACCCCGATATTATGTAAAGAGCACTCTTCGACAGCGCGATCAAATACCCTCTTGGCCGCCGCGGTATCATATATAGATTCAAAATTGCCGAGACACCATGCCGCTTTGCCATTCAATTCCAACTGCGGATTATGATACAACACCGCAATAGACTTTAATTCTTCATCACCATACACACCAATGCCGCAGTGAAAAGCATCCTTTTGAATTCCATCAGACAAAGCCTGGCGCTGATAGCCATTCTGAAAACTAGACAAGGCTTGCTTCACCTCATCCACATCGTAAAATAATTGTGTTCGATAACTCATTACTCACACCCATAAAGTTCCCCATTGCAACAACACAACGCCAGCAACAGGGATGGTTAAATTATCATATCCGCGAATACTCAACGCTTCCACAAACGCTATGCTCACGGCATAGAGTCCAGAAAAAGCAGCTACGTATATCGTTCCATTAGTCATCCATTGCGCTTCGATGGCCGTATAGCATAGCACAAAAGCTGTGCAAGCGCAAGCCAAAGAGCCTAAATAGGTTTTGGCATGGCCCATAATGGAATACGACTTCACACCCCATTTCTTTCCAACCAAAGCCGCCATAGGATCGGCAAATGCTAAAGACAAAATAGGTAAATAAAACGAAGTGTACTGCGCACGCGACCAACTCATACTTAAGAAACAAAAATAAACGGCCACTGGATACAAAATGCTTCCCAGCGTGTCGCGATCTACTGCGTTGATTGATTTCAAAAAACCAAACTTCATGGACCCGATAAGAAGCACGGCGAATGAAGAGCACATCAACAAAACATACCAATGACTACTCAACATGATCGGAAAAAGCAGTGTCAATACGCCTGTGCCAATATGCGACCACTTGCGTGTTAGTTCCGCTTTCACGTGAAAAACATGATACATCAATTCTCCAATACCAAAGAGCGCAAGAAATAGCCCCGAAAGGATCGCGCAGTTGATTATATCTTCACTCATGCTCTATTCGTTTTTTGATCCACCACAATACCCTGATAGAAAAACCCTTTATCGCGTTTGGCCAATGACCCGCTTAAATCGTGGAGGTGTGCGAGTTGCTCATTGACACGTGCGCATTTTCGCGGCACCATTAAATTCCAATAACACAATCTTCCTCCATCATTCAACCCGTTGGTCAATCCGTCAACTGATTGCTTGAAAACATCCATCGGCATGTATTCAAAAATATTGCTCAAATTCATGCCATCCATTTTCCCGTAGGGGGCTATCGCCGCTTCTGCATAACCTTCCATCACCCGCAATGCTGTTAAATTCCCGCGCACTTGCTCATAATGCTCCGGGCGTAAATAAAGCGGCAATAGACCACCAAAACTCGCTGTCAATTGGTAACGCAACATTTGGTTCTGTTGACATTCTACGCCCATCAAATGCTTCTCCGATTTCTTAAATATAAATTCACTCACCGGCACTTTCACTTCATTTAAAAACTCCGGATCACGACCCAGCCTGCCCATCACCAATTTGGAGAAAAACAGTTTAAACAACAAACGCCATCGCCATGTATTCCATTTTTCATGGTAAAATCGCTCTTGTTCTTCTTGTGATTTGATTTCAAATAAAGCGTGAATCGTCTTTTTCGAATGGATCAATGGCATCATATTCTTGGCGAAAATCCGAAAATAGCGCTCAAATTTTCCAGCATGAATAATGCCTTTGCGGATTTCCATTTCCTTCTGATCGAATAATTCTTGGTACCGAACGTCCATTCGGTTTTTAATCCGTTGATATACTTCCCAACGTGTGTCGCTATCCGTAAAACCTAAAAAGGCAACACATTCTTCGCGGGTTAATGCAGCGATGGCCGCTTTCTTCAATTCAACCAAAGCCAATTGCACCGGATTGAGATCCACGGCCACCAACAATTCTGGTTGCAGCGTGAGCAACGCAAACGCATTATCTCCTGCAGAAGCAATGCTCAAAATTTTACCGCCTCGTGCATTGGAAAGCGCTTCTACCAATAGATCCGCGTCTTCCCAAACATTGGCATACCGGATAAAATCAAAATTCGCGCGTTGAGATATTGCAGACATAGCTAGTTTCCTTTTTGTTTTAAATACCAATAAAGCCCTTTCACATTTTTCACTGGATGGTCACACACAAAATTCAATGCAATCAATTCCAGTTCGGTCAAAACACCAAGCACTATGGCCGTGATGAAAAGCCAATCAATCAAACCGACCACAAACAATGCAGCAAAGAAAAACGCTTGTGTGTAGCCAGCCACCTTGGTGCTGTAGGCATGCCAACCGGCGATCCAAAGCCCGTGTCTCCATTTGGTGAGGCCTATTTGTAAAAAATATAAAGCGAGAAAAACGCCCAACCACCACGGATAGCGCTGATGCACTTCCGGATGAAAATGGACCATGCCGATAATCGCCAAGAGATAACTTCCAAAATCTGCCCATGAATCGAGCATAATTCCGATTTCACTTTGCTGATTGAACCGACGGGCGATGAAGCCGTCCAGCACATCTGTAAATAAATTGATGCAGAAAAAAAGAGCGAACCAACTTTCCGCCTCCTGAAATATCATCACCAATAAAACCGGAAACATCAGCAGCCGGTAAAGCGACAACACATTGGGAATCGTCCATTTCCATTTCATAATACACCTCCTTGAATCCAATCCATTACAGACCAAACGGTTAGCGTAAACAAGAAACTATCAAAACGATCCAATAGTCCGCCATGCCCGGGAATCAGATTGTTGAAGTCCTTTACTCCCGCTTGGCGCTTCATGATCGACGACAATACATCGCCGACAAACGGTGCCACACAAAGAAGCGGAAACGATTTAATGGGCGAAATTTCAAACAAAAACATGAACGAGGCCTGTACCACGACAATACCCCCAATAAGCCCGCTAAGGGTCTTTTTGGGGCTAATTAGAGGCAAAATCTTCATGCCGCCCAAAAGCTGCCCTATCAATTGTGAAAACCCATCGAATATAACCACGCCAAAAAACAAATACACCAAAGGCGTCTGATCGTTGTTTCGCCATATCAACGGGACCATCAAGCCCGTATACATCAACAAACTCGTCCAACGCAATAATGGCTTGCTCTTGCTTATCAGCACCAATTCAATCGCACCACCAATGGCAATGGCCCCAATAATCCACCATCCCCAATCAGTCCATTGAAATGCAAAGAGCATTGGCCACACGATCAACAAATACAAGATATACTTTAGCCAAGCCTCGCGTTTATCGTGGGCGTTTTTCTTGCGATTCACCACATACAATCCCGCCGCACCGACGATGAAAAAAATCATCAATACGATAGAAAGCTTTAGCAGAAGGTGCGGCTCAAGCATGGTCTACCTCCGCTCCGTTTGCTCGCTTCAGCACCACCACCTTTCCCGTCGAACCGTCCAACTCCACCTCATCCCCTGTTTGCAATTGATCCAACAATCCCTTCACGCCCACCACACAAGGCTTGCCCATTTCGCGACTTACAATCGCCGAATGCGAAAGCAAAGACCCGCGTTCCACCAATATTGCAGAAGCGGTTGGAAACAACGTTACCCAACCGGGATCTGTACTCGATGTTACCAGAATGTCGCCATTCAAATTTGAAACTTCGGAAGGGTGATGGACCACACACACGCGCGCCCGAACTACGCCGGGACAACATCCCAAACCCTGAAGCACCGATAGCGCTTCCGCACTCGCCACGCCCGCGTTCACATCTGTATTCAAATACACCACTCCTCGCGTGCGAATGCGCTCAGGTAATTTTTTCGATTCGTATTGAGCATACGTCTCTTTGCGCAGGGCAACAAGCTTCTTCAAATCCACCTCTATACTTGTGCCTTTGATATATCCAAAAATTTCTTCCTGTGTCAAATAGAAAATATCTCGCGGTTCCGCCAGCAAGCCCAATGCATGAAAACGCTCTCCAATAGAACAAAATATCTCGCGCACTTTGCCGAATCCGCGAGTGCGCTCAAATCGCAAATTCTCCCTAGCACTCACCAGCACTCGCGCGCGGGTGAGGAAATAATTGAAAATACGTCGACGCCAAAAATGACCCTTTAGCTTTTCACGCACCAGGCGTTCTGCCGCTTCTCGCATGGCCACATCCTGATTGCCGGCCTCATGATCCATAATGCCTTGCTCGACATACGACTTAATCACGCGTATAAAATCGGCCGGTTGCTGTTTATATGTAATCGTCTCCAACTTCAGTTCACCAACACAGCGCTCACCAAATCGCTCGATGTACGCCTTGATTTCTTGGTGAATTGCTGAATAAGATGAAAGGGAACCGAGTATTTGTTCGGGTGTGTTTTCGATGAAAAGTTTTTTGCAACCACTATTCTCCTGAATCATTGTCGAAATGCGCAAGCATCGTTTGATGGGCTCGGTGCTGATGATATCACGCGCTCCGCACAATAAATCATTGTGAATTCCCGGCGGCAATCCGTACTTCTCGGTCAACTTCTGGGTGACGCCAAAAAAGATCATGGCAAAGAAATCATTCACCAAAGGAGCCCGCCATTTTTTCAATAGCGTTTGCTCAAATTCCAAATACAAAACCATCAACTCCTCTGCACTCTGTGTGTTCAAATCAATGGCATCATATCGGCGCATGACTTCATTAAACTCAAGTTGAAATGTTTTTCGTTCTGCCGCTAATCCCCGAAAGTTTCGAATCATGATTCGCGCCATTCTCATCACACGTAAGCGCTCATTCCATGTGGAACGAGACTTCCTGTTCTTCAATTCAAATCGCTCTTTCACCCCCATCATACGCTCCATAAACTCTGCATTCAAATCATATCCCGGTAACAGGGCCAAGACCTTGTACCACGATAGCAAATTGTAATAGACCCGCCCGTGCAGCAGACCGAGCATATTATCAAACACCTCCTTATTTTCTTCGATATCATGCACGCTTACGCCCATGATGCTGCACATTTGCCGATACACAGCCGCATACATTTTTATAATAAATGAAAACGTCAACGGCGAGCTCAACCCTGGGTAGGATTCAATAATATTGCTGTTGTCCCAAACAATCTCTTCTCCATCATTGGGTACTTCTTGCTTTATGGCGGTGATGGGTCGAGCTTGGACAATATAGAGTTCATTGTTTTCGATACACCACTCTATGTCCTGTGGACCTCCAAATGAATTCTCCAATTGTTTCGCCACGGCCGCTATCCGCAATGCTTCCTCGCTGTTCAATACAGCAACATTCCGCGACTCATCCGGCAAATCAACGAGCACGGTTCCGCCCTCTACTTCATTTTTAATGACAAAACGATGTGTCTTTTCTGCGAGTGTTTGATGCACCTCTGTTCCAGAGACCACAAAATTATCTGCATCCAACTCTCCACTCACCAATCCTTCTCCTAGACCAAAAACAGCACCGATCAAACATTCGGTTTTTCGTCCATTGGTTGGGTTTACGCTAAATGCCACGCCGGCTTTTTCAGCATTCACCATTTGCTGAATCACCACCGCTATGCCTTTACCAGAAGGCAACCCATTGCTTTTACGATAGGAAATTACACGTTCGGAAAAGGCGGAGAGCCACACCTTCCGGATACATGTAGCCAAATCTTTTTTCTTAACAAACAAATACGAATCGAACTGGCCCGCGAATGAAAATTGAGCGCCATCCTCATCCACTGATGAAGATCGAACGGCCAAAAATCCATTTCCCGAAAATGAAGAAACAATTTCCATGAGCAAGGAATCAGGCACCTCACACTCCCGAATGGCTTGCGCCACGCGTTCATCATCTCCAGCTTCCATGCCCAAGCTCGCCCACATAATCTCTTGAGGTATCACCACGAATGGTGGCACGCGCACGCCCGTTTCTTTCAACCGAAACAAATTGAATCCCTTTCCACCGATCGATGATACAGGGCGCTGTTCATGTGCAAGACTCAATGTATTCATCCCTTCAATATTTGAATAATCATTGGAATTCCTCCAAGCGTGAGATACATGACTATCGTCCAGACCACTGAAATCAACTCCATCATTTTCGATGGTTTGCGCTCAGGTTGTCGCATGTAGCGAAAGGCAAAGAATAATCCCAACAAATAAAACCCGATGAGAATCGCGTAATTGTATAGCGAATATTTGGCATAATAGCACGCAGCGGAAGCCAATCCCAACGTGGCCGACAACACCACAATCCATAATGCTGTGGCCTTTCGATACCCCATCAATCCGGAATATGTCACCACGCCTTCGCGTTCATCCTCTTGTGCTTTCAATTTTCTGCCCACCTCGATCACTATACCATTCATAAATGAAACGCCGAAGAAAAACATCAATCCTGTAGGAGCTGAACGATCATCTAAGTACCAATCAAAGCCGCTGGCAAATACATCCACAAAGGGTATGATAAACATGTGTGAAACGACATACCAAAACTGGTGTTTTTTCAACCAATCAGAAACAAAAAACTCTTTTCCCATCAGACTCATCCAAAGCATGACCAACGCCCAAGGAATCAACATCTTTGGAAAATAAATACTATCCACAATCAGTTGAGTGCACACTACGATAAGCGCAACTTTACGCAATTCGCTAAGGGTAATTAGTCCACGTGGAACAGGCAATTCGCGCCGAAAGCGCGCATCATCTTCAGCGTCTTTGTGCTCGTCGAAAACGCGCAGTAAAAAGAAAAAAGCAAACGTGTTAATGAAAGCGATTATAAATTTCTGAGCGTCTACAAACGTGTCCAGTCCACTGCTCAACCGCGAATAGGAAATCGCACTAAACGTAAACGCTACGATCATCACGCCGTGTCCCAAAGGCGGGAAGCGCTCTTTTAAATATTGAAAGAAACGGGCTAAAAAAGTCTTCGGCATCTGTTACGATTTACGTCCCAATTTTTGATGAGCCGATGTGAAGTGACCCGCACTCAACGCTGCCGCAATCGACAATTCTCCGGCAAGAACAAGTGCTGCAGCAATTTCAGCATATTTGCGTGCACTGCCTGTACCAGCGCATCCCATCATTTCCAAACATTCACGTTGCGTAGGCAAGCCTGTTCCTCCACCTACTGTGCCCACAATTAAATTGGGCAGTGTAACCGCTGCATATAATCCACCATCGCTGGTTTCTTCCATGCGCGTAATGCCCACCGCGGCTTCAGATACACATGCGGCGTCCTGTCCGGTGGCGATAAACAATGCTGCCAAGCCATTGGCATAATGGCCTTGTGCACCAATGCTTCCTGTTTGAATAATACCCACAGTGGATGATTGCCAATACTGAGCCATCTTGCGCGAAGTGGTTTTCAATACTTGAGAAACGATATCGGCCGAAAGCTGCACTTCTGCGGTCACTTTCTTGCCACGCACATTCATAAATGACATGGCCGTTGCTTTTTTATCGCCCGAAAAATTGCCTTCAATAAACCAATACTCTGGCTTGATAGGGGCATTTTCTATAATCCATTTACAAATAGCATCCGTGCAAATGGTCACCATGTTTTGACCGCTGGCATCCCCTGTGGTATAGTTGAAAATAATGGTCAGTTGATTGCCTTCAATGTTGGTTGAAATATCGTCCAATTGCGCAAAACGACTGGTCTGCGCAACGATGTCGCGAAACTGTTGATCAAGCGGCAACAACCAAATGATGAATTTACCGAGATCGGAAAGGTCTTTAAAACGAAACATCGGCGCGCGTTGCACGCCTTGCGTCAGACAGACAGAACGCACCCCTCCGGCCAAATGTGTCGCCTTTGCACCGCGATGATAACTTGCTACCAATGCGCCCTCGCTCGTTGCAAGAGGTACAAAGAAATCCCCCTCGGCAGCAGTACCTATCACCCGCAACGGACCGATTACTCCCGTAGGCACTTGTGACATGCCAATAAAATTCTCGATGTTTCCGGCCAACTGATCAAAGTCTTCTAATCGCTGTGATCCATTCAAAAAAGGAAACTCTTTTCCGGTTTCGTTTTTTAAAAAATCCAATCGCATGGCTCGTCCTGAAGCGTTAAACATTTCGCGAATAGGAAAACTGTCACGCGTCGCGTCCGGAAAGGGCGGATTTTTTAATTTTTCTAGAATACTGTCTAATCCTTGTGTTTGATCAATGCGCTGAAGCGCCTTCAATGCTTTGTGATAGGTGAATGCCATATAGCCTTTCGTTATTTCTAACGAAAATAACTATTTCAGACGCCAACCCAAACCAAACTTCAACATTGGAGTAACAAATCGTTGGTCATAGCCCCTTTGCCAATCCAATACGGAGTAATTCAACACGGGTTGAATGGAAGTAAACAATTGATCTGTCAGAGGATAACGCCAATCCAACCCGATGTTGAAATGCACATTCATCCGCTTAAATCCGGGATCTTCTGCAATTCCCACCAAGCCTTCTCCATCTGGGGTCACATAATATCCGCGACGGCGATAAGCATATACCCATTGCACACCTCCCAAGGCGTGCAACGAACCAAAACGATCCGTTTCAAATAATTTGTATTGCAATTGGAGCGGAATGGTAATCACGGAAATGGTCGTTTGTCCGTTGGCCCGTTGAAGCGTGCCGTTTGCTATTTGAGCCAATTCAATCCAACTCGTGTCGGTAC
This sequence comes from Flavobacteriales bacterium, assembly GCA_049318685.1. Taxonomy (GTDB): domain Bacteria; phylum Bacteroidota; class Bacteroidia; order Flavobacteriales_D; family Sanyastnellaceae; genus JAIXWP01. The sequence goes on along the minus strand of JBMOFW010000034.1, from coordinate 5,464 downwards.
CAATACTATCCAATTCTGAAAAATAGGTCGTGTCATAATTCCAATTTCCCAAAAGGGGATTGAATGTAGAATCCACTTCAAAATAGGTATTGATAAAGGTCGTCCACATGGTTGAATCAACTGTGATCTCCGTTTCTTGGTTAATGGACGGATAGTTGACTTTCGTTGAAATAGTCATCGAGCCAATACCGCTGCCCACTCTCCACTTACCGAATGTTCGTTCGATACCCAATTCGGCTCCATAGGATAAGCCTGTCGACTCGTACGTTTCACGAAGTTGGCCCCCCACAGATTCAGCATTACCGAATACAGGCACGGCTCCGCCTACTATTCCGCGTGCAGTTAGCGTCCAAATAGGTGTTGGCGTCTTCAATGGGGTAAAGCTTCTGTTCGGATTCACATCTAAATCAAAAACACCATTCTTCATCCACACCGGAGACACCGAATGATCATTCGGTATGTCTAAGGTTAGTTCCGACTGAATGGGGGCAGTATCGAAAATTCCTGGAACAGATGCAGATGTGCTCTTAGAAATGTCCTCTTGGCCTTTCCCAGATTCGGTGATCATCTGCTCATTCAACACTCCATTTATTCGACGAATATCTTTCTCAAAAACCACTTCGCTGCCCTTTGCATGAAACGCCTCCTTCTTTGTTGCTGTACTAATTGTGATCGTCTGATCTGTCGCGGTAATTCCGTTTGAAACGGTCGTTTCGCCATTCGACTCTCTTTTTGAAATAACACGCGCTAAAGGTGTTTCGTTTTGTGCTGGTTTGGTCGCCGCCACGCGATGACTGTTTTCATTTTTCAGTTGAAAATGATAAACGGCCCACCCTGCAGCCCCGATCAGAAGCAACAATGGCAGAAGCACCCAAAGACGAAATCCTCTCTTCGATTTGGCCAACGCGTCAAGAGTTGCCGATTTATTCGACGGAACCTCCGCAGACACAGCGGTACCCAATCGTCTTTTAAATAGTTGATCTATGCGATTATCCATCTTCAAATCGGTTTAATCCCCAGTTTGTTCTCAATCAATTGCTTCAACACTCGGCGGGCCTCTGACACATGCCATTTGCTTGTTCCTGCCGAAATCCCGGTCATGGCGCTAATTTCATCATGACTATATCCTTCTATCGCGAAAAGGTTGAAAACTCCTCTGGTCGCGACAGGTAAACTCAAAATCATTTCCTCGAGATCTTCATTTGAAAGTTTTTGCTCAGCATCACTATACACTTGATCAGCAATGTCTGCATCTTGGTAGCCTTCTTTCAACTGAACACCGGAGCGCCAATTCTTTTGTTTTCGATATTCGTCAATGATGGTGTTACTCATGATTCGGCGGCACCACGCCTCAAACGACCCACTGCCTTCGTATTTCTTTAAACTGTCCACTAATTTCATGAATGCACTATTCGCAACATGATGGCGGTCTTCCTTGTTGTTGAAATACCGTCCGCTCATCCCCAACCACATGGGCATCACCTGATCATACAGCCATTCAAGGCTCGCCCGATCACGTGATTTACACTTTTCAATTATGTCATGGCTTGGTTGGAGCATAAAAACTCAAAAACACCGATCTTCACAATCGAAGACCGGTGTCTTGAAAATTTGGTTTCACCCTATTATTTTTTAATGATGCTTTGAGAAACGGAAGACCCGTTTTCAAACACCACTTTTACCATATATAAGCCCGCTTGATAATTACTCAAATCTACATCAACCAAAGCTTGATTACCGCTAATAGCCTTTGTTTCCCGTGAAATTTGCTGACCGGAAATGGAATACACACAAACGTCAGCTTTTCCAACCAACTTACCATTAATGATCACTCGTGCCTGATCGGCAGTTGGGTTGGGATATACGCTCATTGTGGCGTCTTCATTTTGATCTGCCACCGCCAACAATTGTCCTTCTACCACATTCAAGGTGAATGCTTGTTGAGCGCTACCACCCAAGATACCGTCCGAGTTAATTGAAATCATCACGCACTGCGTCACTTCACAGCCCTCTTCATTCGCAATGGTAAGGCAAACATTATAATCGCCGGTAGTGGCATAGGTATACGATGGATAAGCTTCACTGCTTGTGCCGCCATCTCCAAATGACCATGCAAAGCTTATCGGATTGCCAGTCCATGCTGCTTGCAAAACAACATTAAACGGATCACTGCTTAACGAATCCACAAAGAACTGAATTCCGCAATCTTGCACGACTTCTTCCGGACAATATTCCGCAGCAAAAGCAAACGTGGTTAAAAAAGCAGCATCAAAATAGAATTCATAATAAACGGCATTGCCTTCACAATTTGTAAAAAACACAGCAAAATAGCCTGATGAAGCATCTGTATTGCCTGAACAAGAAGCTAATCCATCTTCGTTGGTTGTAGTTGTACAAAACACATTCATGGTTGAATCCATCGTGGCCGGATTATACACGATCTCGTAAATCGTTACCTCTATGCCGGCTCCTGCGCCATTCAAGGTGGTGTTTACATTCACCTCAGTTGCCAGTGCCGCAACGGCTTGTGAAACAATAAGTGCGAAAAGTAAGATTGTTTTTTTCATATGATTAAATTTTTGGTTACAAAACAAATCACGTAACTCATTTCAAAAAGGTTGGGTAATGGGAAAATTTTCTCTAACTTCACATCGCATGAGCCTCCTCCGACTTGCATCGTTGATTCTGACAATCAACACATTAACCCTTTCTTCATGGGGCCAGCTCATCGGTTTCCGAAATTTCGATGTCAGCGATGGGTTGCCAAGCTCAATCGTATATCACGCTTGTGAGGATGATCAAGGCTTTCTTTGGTTTGGTTCTGATCACGGTGTTTCTCGCTACGATGGATATTACTTCGACAATTTCACCACAAATGACGGGCTGACGGACAACGAAATCCTCAAGATCTTCACTGACAGCAAAAAAAGAGTGTGGTTCCTAACCCTGAATGGCGAACTGTGCTATTACTTGGATGGCACTATCTACAATAAAAAGAATGATCCCCGACTCGAAAAATGTGTCACACCGCGCGCTACCGTGAGTTTGTTCGAAGACTATTTTGGAAACCTGTGGTTCTCCTCCCAAGGGCAATTTATCACACTCGTTGACACGGCCTTCAACGTGACGCATTTCGAGCTTCCTACAAAATCAAAATTCAACCCGGTTATACTAAGCACACAGCACGCGGCCTATCCCATACACAGCGCAATCGATAGCTCACTTTTCGTATACTTCAACGACAAAGTATACAAGTACGACTACACGCAAAAAACCCTTACCCCAAAAAAAGACCTTCGGTTCTTTTTTTACAATATTTTCAATTACGAAAGTAAATCGAATGCTACATTTTACACTGAGCGAAACAATGTATACGAAATTGAAAATGACAGCATTCAACTGATTTTTACATTCAACAAACCATTGGCGCGATACATCATGACGAAGAATGATGCTGTTTTCATGATTGGCAATGACTATTCTGTTGAAACATTCGACCATTCTACTAACCAAAAAGTTCGGCTACTTTCAAATACACGAGTCAATAGCGCTTTAGAAGATAAAAACAGCAATATCTGGTTCTGTACTCGAGGAAAGGGCGTATTTCTTTGGAATGCAAATTCCCGTAATATTTCTTTCATCGGCAAAACAACTCAGGATGAAGATCTGGAGACACACTCGGTTTGGCACTCTTCCAACAATGAACTTCTTTGGGGCGAAAACGGGGCATGGCTCGGTATATACAAATTAAATGACCTGTCTTTTACCAAGCAACTTATGGACGAGGTGCCTGATGTGCGCCTGACAAACATAATTGAAACAGCCAAAAAAGACATTGTCTTAGGACTAGACGACCGCATGATCGTTATCCACCCAGATGGAACAAGAAGTGATCTCACTATTTTTACTCGCGAAAAATTAAAAGTGTGGATGGGCGCAAAAGATTTCGCCATCGATGAACAAAATGTCCTATGGTTTCCTACAGCTTCCGGCCTAGCCTATTGGGATACATATGACATGTCCTATGAATGTACTTTCAGCAATGCGCTTATCGGAAAAAGAGGTTTCTCTGTTTGTTGCGATAAACACAATAAAGTTTGGGTCTCTTCACTTGAAGGAACCTACGTGATTACTAATCCAAAATCCGCTATTCCGGAAACGCTTAAAATCACCCCCTATCGCTGCCTTGATATCAACCAAAGCGAAGACCACACCATGGTGTTGGCCACAGAAAATAATGGTATACTTTTTTATCGAGACTATAAATTAATCAGGACAATTGATTATCAAAGTGAATTGCAAATAGATCTTATTCGCAGTTTTTCCATCGATGGCGATACCTTGTGGTGCGGAACAAATAAGGGGTTAAAAAAAATTACACTAAACCCTGACTATAGTGTCGCACAAGTGTTGACTTATGGAGAGAATGAAGGGCTCAGAAACATGGATGTGCGGGACACATATGTTGACGATCGTGCCATCTATGCCGCTACAAATCATGGCTTGATTAGAATTCCAAAAACAAAGTCCATGCTCGTTCCGGCTATTTCCAATACCTATATCCGCCAAATATCAGGCACGTGGGGAAAAGTTTTTGGAAATAAGCCCATTCAAATCGACTATTTAAACAACAACTTACTCATCGAATTCTCGACAATTTCGATGAACCACAACATCAATGTGGTCTTTCAATATTCCATTGATTCAGATGAAAATTGGCAAACCCTTCATGCGCGAAACCTGTCCCTCAACAATCTACCATTTGGTGATCACCGAATAAACATTCGGTCTCAAATATTCGGCGCCGATTGGTCAAAGCCGCAAACCGTTCTCGTCAACATTACCGCTCCATTTTGGAAAACAACTTGGTTTTATATAGGTCTTATATTCATCTTTTTCATTGTCATCGGTACGCTTACTTACCTATACTACCGAAATCGAATACTCCAGCTTCGTCAAATCACCACTGTCAAGGCCGAAAGAGAAAGAATTTCCGTGGATTTGCACGATGATGTCGGCGCTGATCTGACAAGAATCGCTTTGCTTGCTGAACGTCTGAAACAAGACGACGAACCGCAATCGCAACGAAACATTGCAGACAAAATTATTTTCAACGCCGGTGGCCTTAGACAAAAAGCCGATCAAATCATATGGGCATTGAATCCGGGGTATGACAGTACTTCTGATCTTTCGGCGTACCTCCACTTTTATGGAAATGGATTTCTTGAAAATACAAACTTAGTGCTTCATTTCAAAGATGAAATTCTACAAGATGTCAACCTCTCCTCCCTCCAAAGAAGAAATATTTTCCTCATCTACAAAGAAGCGCTCAATAACGTTGTTAAACACGCCAAAGCAACGGAGGTGAGAATTTTCATCAAAACAGAAAACAACCAACTTTTGCTTTGCGTAGAAGATAATGGAATTGGCATTAACCAACCCAAATCCCGAACAGGACTTAAAA
>JBMOFW010000033.1:0-18805 GCA_049318685.1 Flavobacteriales bacterium | reverse complement strand
TGCTACTGTAGCATTGTCGTTTGCCGGATTTGGATAAACATTCAACGCAGTTAATTCTCCATTCAATTCGTCTACACCTACAGTACCTTGAATATTGATGTTGTCGATATAGAAATTATTTGGATAATCGCCTGTTTTGAAAATGAATCGGAAAAGGATGTCATCGTTGAACAAGGTATTTGGAATATTGAAAGAACCTTGTGCCCAATCGCTTTGTGAGGTTGGAACGAAAGAATTTCCATATACACCTGCAGTAACCAATTCGGTTCCGGTGATAACATCGCGCTGCTGCCAAGTGGCGCCGCAGTTCGCGCTTGAGTATATCTCAAGACGATCAGTTATACCTTCAACGGTAGTTGCTTGAGTAGCATAAGCATATTTATAAGTAAATGTAGCGCTGCCCATCAAGTCGTCTAAGTTGAACGCTGGAGTCACGAATTCGTCGATGTCGTTGTTTCCGGTATCGATGAATGATTGGTCAATATCGTAAGCATTCAACATGTATGATTTATTGTCATCGTATCCAACGTTGTTGGCCACTTGGAAGAATGAGCTATTGCTATCCATGTTGCGCGAAATGTAGTTTTCGTTAACGAACGCTGTGTTTTGGAAGTTCTCAAATTGAAGACCGTTGTACCAGTTTGGATTTGGACTTACAAAAACTGACTTGATGATGGTCTTTGATTCAGAACCGTATTCATTCGAAGCAACAAGGGTTACTGTTTTCCATCCTGGAGTATTGAATACAATGGTTGGATCCTCATCTGTGCTGGTAACACCATCTTGGAAGGTCCAGTTGTAAGAAGTAGCTACGCCACCGCCAGTATTGTTGATGAAAGTTACTTCATCACCTACGCAAACGACAAAGCGGTCAGCATAGAAGTTTGGTATCGGGGCACATTCAGCAACGCTTCCATCACAACCGGTGAAGATGAGGTTTGATTCAGACCAAAGTGTACTGCGACCGGCCAAAGCTTGAGCTGCTGCGGCACGAATACGTTCTTTTTGACCTTCAGTAAACATCACAGAGCAATAGGAGTAGTCCATGAAGTTTTGTACGTTTTCAAAAACACCAGGATTGCAAATAGCTCCGTTTAGATCACAGAAGTCCCAACCCATTGTTTCAGGGGTGTCTGTTACGTCGTCATCACCACAAACTACTCCAGGATTGTTGTTGTCGCCCCAAGGGTGTTGAAGGTTGAGCCAGTGACCTACTTCGTGAGTGAGTGCGCGTGATCGGCCTGGTTGACCAGTACCAATGCTTCCTATATATTGATGAAGAATAATTACACCATCGCGCATCGCTCCGATACCACCGGAAACGGCAGAAGGGTAATACGCATAACCGGCAACACCGTCTTCCATACTGCTTACTACCCAAACATTGAGGTAGCGGTCACGGGGCCAAGCATTGAGTTTTGAACCGTCATCACCGATAAAAGTCTCCGGAGATGCAATACGATCAATACCGTTGGTGCAATTTCCTTCGAAATCTTTGGTAGGCAGACAGAATTTAATTTTGACATCAGCGCAGATGGTATCAAAGTCATGTACGATCAAGGTTGTATCTGCATTGTCTTTGTTGTAGTCTTCATTCAAGATGCGCACGGCATCAAAAATTTGTTCGTCTGAAATATTCTCTTCGCCCCACTGGTGAATAATGTGGAAAACGATAGGAATAGTGAGCTGTACCTCATCGCGCTCGCCTCGGTGAGCGGCGATATATTCATCAACCAAACGGTTGAAGTCGGCTTCTCTTTGAACAAAATCAGGGTCTTGCTGACGAAGCAATTGGTGCTTGTGATCGCTACCACATTTCAGCTGGGCAAACCCTGCAAACGAACTTACGAGTGCTAAGAGGAGAATAAAGGTTTTTTTCATATTACAGGCTACATTTTAGGGTTCCAAATATAATCATTTCCCATACATAAACATCATGAAAACAAAAGGTTAAGTCTCACGTCATCTGGGTAGAAATGAGGGTTTTATTTCATTGTTAAAAAACACTAAATCAATATAATAGCGTTGAGCTAACCGAGTGAAAACCCGGTTTGGATGAGCAATATTTCGCGTGATTTGTATTCTTGGCCAATCTAGACCGAGGCAAATTGAGGGTTATACAAGGCACCAACCTCCAAGAGGATGTCTGAAACTAATTGCTGCTATATGAAGAATTTCCGTTTGCGTGTTGGCGTTTACGATCCTTGTTAAGACTGAACGAATTCGCGACCTGCTACATCAAGCACTTTGGTTTTCTTTTTCAACGTGCGTAGTACGATGAAAGTGGTAAAACCGAAGGCGAGGCTATAGAGCCAAAATGGAGCGATCAGATCTTGCCATGTGGTAAAACCAAAGTGGATATAGTTTTTCATCGCATCAACCAAAGCGAAGGAAAGGAAAATGGCGAAAAAACCATTGTATTCACGCTTCAAGACATTCTTCATACTGAAATTCCAACCGGCACTTTGATAATTGGTGAAAGATGGCCAAAAAGCTGGGGTCTTGGCCGCCCAATCGAGATAAGTTTTTCCGAATTTATTTCTCAAGAAAAATTCTTCAGCAAACATGATGCGTTCGTAGTACACCCAGAAAAGAAGACTGCAAACGATAGTAAACCACCAGTTGCCGACATATATAATGATGCCGAGCCACATAAAATAGTTTCCTAGATAAAGGGGATGGCGCACTGTGGAGTAAATGCCTTTTGTATTGAGCGATTCTGCTACTTGACCTTCTTTTGTATTTCGTCCGGAGGTACCCTTTGGGGTAAAACCAATGGTAATGGCCCGAATGATTTGACCGAAAAGCGCCACGGCAAGACAACTCACTGCCCAGACGAAATCATAGGTTTCCATGTGATCATCCCATTCAAAAACAATCACTAACGTGGCCAATAAATAAAGAGCCAGAGGAAGATAACTTCTCCAACGGAAGAGCCAATTGCCCGATTTGTCAAATTCTTCGATAAGTGCCATAGAATGCGGAATTGCCTGCAAAGAAACAACATCCTTTTTAATAATACACTATTTGCTCGAGTGGTCGTTGCACACAACAATTCAGAATCACGGTTTTAGATCAGTGAAAAATCATTGGTCAAGGTGACTTGGGTCACTGTATACAGTGTAGGGGGTGGTGCATCTTTGTTTCACAAAATAACACCTGATACAGAATGAAAAAGAACATGGGAACAGTCGATCGCGCGGTACGCGTTGTATTGGCAATCGTTTTCGGAATTTTAGCCTTCACAGATGTGGTGGCCGCTCCGGTAAACTACATTTTGATGGCTTTGGGAGCAGTTTTCTTGCTCACATCGTTGATTAGTTTTTGTCCACTTTATGCGCCTTTCGGTATTAGTACCTGCAAGACTAAGAAGTGATTTTGATTTGGAAAGGTTTAGTGAGGCTGGTTGAGTATGGGGATATTTCAACCGGCAAATAAGAAAAGCCTGCTTCGTAACCGGAGCAGGCTTTTTTCTTTTATCGAAATGGTTAGATTTTGAGTGTTCCCATACCTCCATCGACCGAGAGTATTTGTCCGGTCATCCAACTGCTTTTGTCAGACAAGAGGAAGGTGGCCATGGAGGCGATGTCTTTGGTTTCACCAACACGCTGCAAGGGATGGCGCTTACCGGCAGCTTCCTTTTTTTCTGGGGTGTTGACGAGTCTTTCTACTAGAGTGGTATCAGTCAAAGAAGGCGCAATCGCGTTTACACGAATGGTCGGGGCCCATTCTGCTGCCAGCGACTTGACCAATCCTTCGACAGCACCTTTCGCTGAGGCGATGCCCGCATGAAAGGGCATACCTGTGCGTACAGCGACTGTAGAAAAAAGAACAACAGATGGCGCATTGCTTTTTTTCAACGCTGGAAAAGCTTGTTGAAGAAGCCTCACTGCACCTACGAAATTCACTTGAAGTTCGAGGCTGAACTCGTCTGCTGTAATTCGATGAAAAGGCTTGAGGTTGACGGTTCCGGGACAGTAAACCAATCCGTCAATGATTTCAGGTAGGGCCGGAAGCTCTGTGTTTTCAGAAAAATCAAAGGGAATAAAATTGATTTGATCGTGGTCAAGATCTGGCGCAGTACGCGAAATGACCGTTACACGATGTCCTTCTGAGGCGAGTTGTTGAACGATTTCAAGTCCAATTCCTTTGGACCCTCCCGCGATCACGAAATGACTCATAGATCGATGTATTTGAGGAATTCGTTGCGGGTGTCGGGATCGTTGAATTTGCCAGAATATTCAGCAGTGACGGTGCTGCTCGATGTGTCTTTTACACCCCGGCTGCTGACGCAAAGATGCACAGCATCGATGAGCACGGCTACGTCTTCTGTTTGCATAATTTGCTTAATTTCATTGGCTATTTGAACCGTGAGTCGCTCTTGCACCTGAGGGCGCTTTGCAAAGTGTTGAACAATGCGGTTGAGTTTGGAAAGTCCAATCACTTGACCATTTGAAATGTAGGCCACATGCGCTTTTCCAATAATCGGTACGAAGTGATGCTCGCAGTTGGAATAGAAGGTAATATTCTTTTCCACAAGCATTTCGCTGTATTTGTATTTGTTGTCGAAAAGCTTGATATCCGGTTTATTGGCAGGATTGAGACCTTCGAAAATTTCGGTCACATACATTTTCGCCACGCGATAGGGCGTGCCCGAAAGGCTATCGTCCGTGAGATCGAGGCCCAAGGTCTCCATGATTTCACGAAAATGCGATTCGATTTTGGCAATCTTTTCGTCATCTGAAAGCACGAATGCGTCAGGTCGCATAGGCGTTTCAATTGAAGTGAGCACGTGTTGGTCACCCATTTCTTCAATGAGCACACGGAGTTTATCTTGTTGAATTGTCATGATAGAAAGTCTTAAAGAGAAGAAACACCCTAATGGGTTAAAAGTTTTTTGAGAGGCCATAATTTCATGGCTTTTGCCTATTTTCGTGCCTACCTAGATCAAGACCGATGATGAAAATCTTAAAACTATTCGTGATTGCATTGTGCTGTGCAGTCATTCCGAGGCATGCATCAGCACAAAAGGTAAAATCAGAAACGGATAGCGTAGAATTTTACTATTATCAAAAAACCGGCTATATCACGTACAATCAAAATGCGTCGAAAAGCACGGTGGTAGGGGCTACACGCGAAGGATATCGCTCAAAATTTGTGACTACTGCAGAAATTAAGTCAAGAAATGGATATGTGATTCCTGCGCTGACCAAGTATCTGAATGCCGAGGACTTGAATGGATATTTTAGTCCGGAAGAGATAAAGGTGAATATTCCGGCGGGAAAAATGGCCTATCGTCGATTCAATTCAGCCAATGATTATAAAATGGGTAGAGTTCTTTACTCTAACCAAAACAAGGATTCTCTTGATTTTTCGAGCAATAGTTTGCTAGAGAATGCTTTCGGGTATTTTTTAGATTTTGGCGTTTTGGATACCACAGAAACATTTTTTAGAGATCAACGCAAACAATTTGGTGTGGTGATGACGGTGCATCGCATGAGCATCGATGAGATTACCAAGTCTGGCTACCTCACTACCAATGCCTACGTGACTATGGAATTGCGAGATGCGTACGATGTCAAATTGTTTGAAAAAGAGTTTGATATAAAAGGCAATGTGATGCCGTTGAGTTTTTTAGATGATCGATTTTTCATGAATTATTGGCAAAGTGTAGTGGAGGGTTCTGCTGGTACACAAATCTGGAATGACATCATAGAAGAGGCTTATCTCCAGTTTTTTTATACACCTGAATTGGCGATGATTCTTGAGGAGTGGATAGCGAAATGCAATGAACCTGTTTCCGATGCTGAATTGGCCATTTCGAAAGCCACATTGACTAAAGCTTCTCCGAGCGACAATGCCACGGCTATTGTTACTATTAAAACCAAGGAAGGTCACGGTTCGGGATGCATTATTTCCATGGATGGTTATGTAATTACGAATTATCACGTCGTGGGCGATGCACGCGATTCATTAAAGGTGGTGATGAATAGTGGAGAGGAATACATCGCAACCGTATTGCGAAAGGATCCAGGAATGGATTTAGCCTTGCTAAAAATCGAAGGATCAAATTTCTGCAGTGTCACACCGGCGAAAAGTCCGGGGTGCAGATTGGGAGATATCATATACGTTATCGGCACACCGGCTGATCCGAGTTTAGGGCAAACCATCACCAAGGGAATATTTAGTGCTCAACGCAATGTGTTTGGCAAAACGATGTATCAAACAGATGCGCATGTCAATCCCGGAAATAGTGGAGGCGGAATGTTTAATGACAAAGGGGAACTAGTGGGCATTGTTTCATCAAAAGGTTCAGGCAATGTCATAGAAGGTCTCGGATTTGCGATCCCTACCAATTATATTTTTGAAAGACTGAAAATTAAATATCAATAGTAATCGTATGCGTAAGTTCTATTTCGTTTATAGTATAATACTCATAGCATTTTTATTTCAAAGTTGCGCTGCTTATTATTTTCCTCAGAAAGTAAAAGTTTCAAGTCCTGAGAAAAATGCTCAGATCTATGTCAATGGACAACCGACTTCAGACGCCTATCCTACGATTATCGCGAAGCGTCAAAAACTTGTTTTGACATCATTCAAAAGTGGATATCGGTTGAAGTCCCAATTCGTTCGACCCAGCAAATTCAATTTTGGTGTGGCGATGGATTTTTCATTGGCGCTGATGACAGTTGGCTCCGAGGATGCCGGTTTAGGATTTGCTGTTTTTGGTGGGATAGCCGCAATGGACTACTTAATTGCTGGCAAGCGACAGGCAAGAAAGATAGCGATGGAGCCCATGGAGAAGTTGTATGAAAATGATCAACCCGGTATCTTCATTTTTGCTCATGAAAATTTGAGTACACTTTCAGTTTCGCAATATGAATATTTCAAGTATGGTAATGCGCGAAAATTTGAGAACATGGCTCCTACCAGTGGCTATGTAATAGAAAGAGGAATTGAGTTTAATGTTCAAGATTGGATGGATACAAAGTTGGATCAAATGCAGTTTCAGCAAAACAGAGCCGATTTTATTTTACCATATAGAAATACAATAAAACTCGATGTAGAAATACTCGAGTTGAACCAGTATATCTATAAGTATGTCTATAATAATATGAAGGCCAAGTTTCGCTTTAAGTTGTGCGATACTTTCGGAAATGAATTGTTTGCTATTGAGGAAGAAGGCGTGTCTCAGATCTTTTATTTGATGGGAACTTTCGAAGCAAGCGATTGCTTTCAAGATGCACTCTACGACGCGATGATTAAAATGATGAAAAGTGATGCATTCATCCAAGGATGCAATGACTTTCAAAAACTGTATGATGAAAAAAATGCGCAGGATGCGTCGATTACGTTGGCGAAACCATTGATTGCAAATCCAAGTTATGAAGAAATGGTGGATGCACAAGTATCCATCGATATGAATGATGATTCGCACGGCAGTGGATGCTTGATCTCTCCGGAAGGACACATTTTGGCAAGCCACTGCATCGTTGGAAAAGCAGACACGGTGGATGTGGTCTTCTCGAATGGTGCACGAAAAAAAGCGACTGTCATCAGAAGGGACGCTGTGAGCAACGTGGTTTTGTTGAAGACGGATACCGTTGGCAATGCGGCGTTGATGCTTGAAAAGGAAATGAGTGCGAATGTGGGAGAAGAAGTGTTGGCCGTGGGGTCTCCGGTGAGTATTAGTCTTGCTCAAACACTTACTTCCGGCATCATTAGCTCGAAACACAAAGTCAATGAACTCGACTACTTCCAAACGGATGTGCGGATTAGTCGCGGTGGCAATGGAAGTCCATTGGTCAATAATAAGGGACTATTAATCGGCATTGTCAATGAAAAATATGTGGAGCCGGGTGTGGAAGGGATCTCCTTCGCTGTGTCCAGTGCGGATATTTTAAAACGACTTAAACTCACTTATTCAAACTAAAGCGCACTATGAAAAAGTTAATTCTATTTGGTTTGGTTTGCCTTGGGTTTGGCACACAATTGAGTGCGCAAGAGGAAGATCAAAAACGAAAAGCGGACGAGAAGTTCATTACAACCGACATGATTGTATTTAATCTTGACGCGGGCGATATTACAGAGAGTACATTTCGATCAGAAAAAGATCGCGAAAAGAAAAAGACAAAGAGTGAATTCGCGAATGATGAAATGCTCAAAGAATACAATGAGGGCCTCGATAATTATCTCACGAGCTTATTGATTGAACTCAATTATTTGGATACGTCAGATCGCTTTTTTCCTGACTATAAGAATTCCTTGCATATGGACATGTTTGTGGAAGAACTGCATTTTGAAACAGTCCGCGCAAAACGCGATTATTACAATCAACGGGTGTATTTAGAGATGGTAGCTGATTTCAAACTGTATTCATATTATGGGAAAAAACTTTTTTCGAAGACGATTACCAAAGAACAATTGATCGCCACGAGGTATAACGAAAGTTGGGCGGATGGCATGCAAAAGCTATTGAAGGATATTTTGTACGAGTTCTTATTTAGTGAGGAAGTTCAGGCGAAGACCGAATCTACCGACTATTTTGATTTATATGATGAATCGATGTACACGCCGATGCAGTTGCCAACTATGCCGGCATCTCGTGAGGTATCACAGTGGCGCGAATGCGTAGCAACAGTAATCACTGATGATAGCCATGGCAGTGCTTGTGTGATTTCACAAGATGGATATATGTTGACCAATTTTCACGTAGTTGGTCAAAACGATACTGTTCGGGTGAAATTTCAAGACAATACGAGTGAATTGGCGCGGGTACTTCGACGTCATCCGGATTGTGATTTGGCTTTAATTAAAGTGGAACGCACTGGCTTGGAATTTTTAACCCCGGCGCAAAGTGATGCCGAAATGGGCGAGGTGGTTTATGTGGTGGGTACTCCAGCGGATACGCTTTTATCGCAATCGGTGTCGAGAGGCATTTTGAGTGGTCGCCGCGAGTTTGACGGATCTACCTATTTGCAAACCGACGCCAAAGTGAATGGAGGAAACTCAGGCGGTGCATTAATAAATAATCGGGGAGAACTCATTGGAATTGTAAGCGCGAAGTATGTTGGATTTGGAATTGAGGGGATTGGGTTTGCCGTGCCCATTGGAAAACTCAAAGAAGACCTGCACGTCGACATGGTATCTTCGAAACCTGCCGTCCTGAGTACACCGCCAGCCGCCCCACCAAAAAAGAAGAAGAAATAAGATTTTGGCTTATTATTGCCCCTCATCAAACCTTATTGACATTTTACTATGACAAATTATTGGATCAAGAAGCCATTGAGCATGCTTCTGAATGAAAGTGATGGAGAAGCTGGTGGTCTGAAAAGAACGCTGGGTGCTTGGAATCTCGTTTTACTCGGCATTGGTGCCATTATTGGTGCTGGTCTATTTGTTCGTACCGCCGCTGCTGCTGCAGATGCCGCAGGTCCGGCCGTGACACTTTCTTTTGTTGTAGCCGCTATTGGCTGTGCATTTGCCGGTTTATGTTATGCCGAATTTGCATCTATATTCCCAATTGCAGGTTCTGCTTACACCTACGCTTATGCGACAATGGGTGAATTGGTGGCGTGGGTAATCGGATGGGCGTTGGTGATGGAATATGCCCTTGGTGCAGCTACCGTTTCGATTGCGTGGAGTGAATACCTCAATAATTTGCTCGGTGGAGGAATACCCTATGAATGGTGTCACTCTCCATTTGAAAGTGTAGTAGATGCGGCCGGTGTTGCGCATCACGGAATTATCAATGCTCCCGCGTTGACCATTCTTTTGGCATTGACACTCTTGCTCATCAAAGGCACACAGGAGTCGGCCTTGGTAAATGCGGTGATCGTATTTATCAAAGTGGCCATCGTACTTGGATTTATTGTACTCGGATTTAACTATATCAATCCAGCCAACCACACACCTTATTTGATTCCTGAAGGAACTGCTGGTCACGAAGGCTTCTTCGAATGGGGTTGGGGAGGAGTACTCGGTGGTGCAGCCATCGTATTCTTTGCCTTCATTGGTTTTGACGCGGTATCTACTGCTGCTCAAGAAGCAAAAAATCCAAAACGCGATATGCCCATCGGTATCCTTGGATCATTGGTGGTGTGTACCATTTTGTATGTACTCTTTTCGTATGTGTTGACCGGAGTGGCCAACTGGCAAGACTTCGCCGATCCAACAAAAGGAAAAGAGGCGTCTGTGGCGTATGCAATAGAAACCTATATGAAAGACTACGCGTGGTTAGCTACTTCGATTACCGTGGCTATTCTTGCGGGGTTCTCTTCAGTAATACTGGTGATGTTGATGGGCCAAAGTCGCGTGTTTTACAGTATGTCTAACGACGGATTGATCCCGAAAGCGTTTTCTGATTTGCACCCGAAATTCAGAACTCCATATAAATCAAACTGGATTTTGTTTGCTTTTGTAGGGGCATTTGCAGCGTTTGTTCCTGGTAGTGTGGCAGGCGACTTGACTTCATTCGGAACCTTGTTTGCCTTCGTTTTGGTATGTATTGCTATTATCATGTTGCGCAAGACCGATCCGAATTTAGAGCGTCCTTTCAGAACACCTTTGGTGCCATTGGTACCTATTTTGGGTATTGCTGTTTGTGGTCTGATGATCATTTCCCTCGATCCGCAAACCCTTATGGTAGCGGGTGTTTGGATGGCCTTGGGCTTTTTGATTTATTTTGCTTACGGCGTGAACAACAGCAAGCTTCAAAAAATGAATCAAAAGAAATAGACTGTTTCGAATTTGAACAACAATAAACCCCCAATCCGTGATTGGGGTTTTTTTTTATTACGTCATTCTGACAAATAGTGGAGCAACCTGCAACATCTTTGCGTCATGAGTATTTCACGAGAAGAGATCGCAGCGTTTATGCGAACGCTGCAAGATGAGATTACGCAAGGCTTGGAATTGGCCGACGGCAAAGCGAAATTTCAAGAAGATATTTGGGAGCATGAAAGCGGCGGCGGTGGCCGCAGTCGAGTGATTCAAGAAGGAGGAGTTTTTGAAAAGGGCGGAGTGAATTTTTCGGCTGTTGAAGGTGCTATGCCAGAATTCATGAAGGCTCGTGTGAATCCGAATGCGACAACGTTTTTTGCCACCGGTGTGTCTTTGGTGATTCATCCTGAAAGCCCTATGGTGCCGATCATTCACATGAATGTGCGCTATTTTGAAACTGATACAGGAGAATCGTGGTTTGGCGGCGGTATTGATCTTACGCCCATTTATGTAAACGAGGCCCAGGCTTTATTTTTTCATGAAAAAATGAAGGCTACGTGCGATCAATTTGATGCCGGTTATTATCCAAAATTCAAAGAATGGGCGGATAATTATTTTTTCAATAAACACCGACAAGAGACACGCGGAATTGGAGGGATTTTCTTTGATTATTTAAAACCAAATGAGACCACCATGAAAGCGGATCTGTTTGCATTTGTGCAAGCCGTAGGTCGCACTTTCTTACCGGCCTATCTCCCAATTGTTGCTGAGAATAGAGCATTGTCATTTACAGAAAAAAACAAGCAATGGCAATTGATGAGACGAGGGCGATATGTTGAGTTTAACTTGGTTTATGATAGAGGCACGCGGTTCGGATTAGAAACAGGAGGTAGAATAGAATCCATTTTGATGAGTCTTCCTGCGCATGCCTCCTGGGTGTATAATTATATCCCCGAGCCCGGAAGCGAAGAAGAAAAAACACAGACATACTTAAAAAAATAAGGAGTGAGAATCCTCACTCCTTATTCCTATAAACTCATTCCTGCGCTTATAGTCGGTTGTCGACTACAGATACACCAGGATATTTTGCTGCATTGAATTTGAAATCCGTGTCCGGAAATTCTGCATTGGTTTTAAAGTTTTTTACTTTATACGAAATCTCCGCATTCTCGCGAGTCTTCACCACAATCTTCGATACTTCCATCTTGTTTTTATCGATATACATGATGATGGTGTGGTAAGGCTTTGATTTTGGATTGATCGGATAAAGATGAATTTCGTAGCAAGCCACTCCGTCTACTGTGGCGTTGGCATTTTTCATTTCGTGCTTGAAGTCTTTTTCCCAAATGGTAAACATCTCAGAAGGATCAAAAGCACCATCTTTTACATCGGCCAAATCATCAATCGTGCACGAGTTGGCTTTTTTATCATAACTCCAAAGCGTTGTTCCATCAGTAACTACCACATATTGAGGCAAGTTTAGATTGTATTTCTGGCCTTTGATTTTGATCGACCCTTCCTGCTTTTGATTTACTCCGGCTTTGGCGTCTTTCAACGTAGAGGTGAAGTCGGCGGAAATGGTCTTCCATGTTTTTGCTTTGGCAGAAAGCTTATCGAGGATTTCTTTAGACGTTTGGGCTGAAGCGCTCATCGATACAAAAATTACCGCGATCAACAGGAGGAAGGAAAACTTTTTCATGTGTATTATATTTTGCCTCGCGTTTTCAAGAACTGTTCCAAAATGAAAAAGGACTGAATACTTCGGGCTGCATCATTTCATTTTCGCAACAAATGTACGAAAGGATGCGTGAAGGCAAGAAAGAGAACTGGTGTGTCGGCGCTGACTTACAAGTTTTTAAGAAAATGCTCCAAACTGATTTCGTCAGGTATGAGCACTTTGCGGGCTTTGCTGCCTTCAAATGGGCCGATGATACCGGCCGCCTCAAGTTGATCGACTAGTCGTCCTGCACGATTATACCCCAGTTTCAGTTTGCGTTGCAAAAGCGAGGCACTTCCTTGTTGGGTCATCACCACTATGCGGGCAGCTTCTTCGAATAGGCTATCCCGATCTTCATCAGAGAACGACAATTCTGTATTGCCCCCTTCTTCGGGCACTTCCGGCAAGAGTAGGGCGCTCGGATACCCTTGTTGGCTGCCGATGAAATCCGTGATCTCTTCGACCTCGGGGGTGTCTACGAAACCACACTGAATACGTGTGAGATCGTTTCCGGTGGAATAGAGCATATCGCCTCGACCAATCAATTGATCCGCGCCTCCGGCATCGAGAATGGTTCTGGAGTCAATCTTAGAGGTCACACGGAATGCAATACGCGCCGGGAAGTTAGCTTTGATGGTCCCGGTAATGATATTCACAGATGGGCGCTGTGTGGCGATGATCAGGTGAATACCAATGGCACGGGCCAACTGGGCTAGACGCGCGATGGGCGTTTCCACTTCACGACCGGCGGTCATGATCAAGTCGGCAAACTCATCGACAACCAATACAATGTAGGGAAGGTAGCGGTGACCATTCTCCGGATTGAGTCGACGGCTAATGAATTTGGCGTTGTATTCTTTGATATTTCTGCACTGCGCAGTTTTGAGCAATTCGTAGCGATCATCCATTTCAATACACAAGCTATTGAGGGTACGAACTACTTTACTCGTATCTGTGATGATTGCTTCTTCCGAATCGGGCAGTTTGGCAAGGAAGTGGCGCTCGATTTTATTAAAAAGGGTCAATTCCACTTTTTTCGGATCGACCAATACAAATTTGATTTGCGAAGGATGCTTTTTGTACAGCAGCGAAACCAAAATGGCGTTCAGACCAACGGATTTACCTTGTCCGGTAGCACCAGCCATCAGGAGGTGGGGCATTTTGGCGAGGTCGGCTACGAAGTTTTCGTTTGAAATGGTTTTTCCAAGAACAACTGGAAGTTCCATGTCGCTCATTTGGAATTTTTCGCTTGCAATCAAAGAACGCATCGACACAATGTCGGGACGCGAATTGGGTACTTCAATACCGATCGTTCCTTTTCCCGGAATGGGTGCAATGATGCGGATGCCGAGCGCAGCGAGGCTGAGAGCGATATCGTCTTCGAGGTTTTTGATTTTTGAAATACGCACTCCCGGTGCGGGCACGATTTCATAGAGTGTCACCGTCGGTCCTACGGTGGCTTTGATTTTATCAATCTCAATCTTATAATGATTGAGGGTTTCCACGATGCGGTTTTTATTGGCTTCGAGTTCTTCTTTGTTGATTTGAGGCACACCCGAACCATGATTTTTCAATAAATCTATGGATGGAGGTTCGTATCGGCTGAGATCTAGTTTCGGATCATAGGGTCCGAATTCTTGCAATTTATTTTCAAGATCGGCATCATCCAATTCCACATCCCCTTGCGGTGCCTCGATTTCAAAGCCACCCGTGCCGAGTTCGGGGTTCAATGTTCGGGGTTCAGTGTTCGGGGTTCCGAGTTCAGGGTTCAGCGTTCGGGGTTCAGCGTTCGGTGTTCCGAGTTCGGGGTTCGGTGTTGGCTGATCTAGTTCTAACTCAACTTCTCCTCGTTCTCGTTCTTGTTCTCGTTCTTGAACCAGTTCTTGCTCTATTTCCGCTTGTCCGGCGATGGTAAACGACGGCGTTAGGGGTTTAATAAACGCGTTATTTGCGTCGAGTTTGACTTCTGGGCGTTGAATTAGAAAAGGTTCCGGACCATCTTCTTCCGGCTCTTCCTTTGAAACGGGCTGCATGATTGGCGTAGGCCGATCGGCACGCAACGTATTAGCAATCGGCGTGATGATCGTTTTTTTTTCCTCGTCCGGCGCGGTTTCTGGTTTCTGGTCTCTGGTTTCTAGTTTCTGGTTTCTGGTTTCTGGTTCTTCCTCTTCTTGTTCCAGTTCTTGTTCCAGTTCTTGTTCTTGTTCCTGTTCTTGTTCCTGTTCTTCTCTCGGCTCGCGCTTCATCATCTCAGCCAATCGTTCCCATGTTGCTTCAACGCGATGGTTATGATTGAAAATGAGGTAGGCGCCAAGGACGAAGATGAGGACCATGAGTGTCCCAAACCAACCAAGTGTGAAGGTGGTCCATTCTGTTGCGAAATGTCCGTAAGCCCCGACGAATCGGTCGTTGCATTCGATTTCTATTTTGCGGTCGAAACCATCTACACGATGATGGAAGAAGAAACCGATAGCGAGGGGAAAGTACAGGGCGCCTAGAATCGAAAGGCGAAGGCTTTTGAAAAACGGAAGGAGTTCTTTATTAAATGCAACACGCACACCCCAAAGGAAGATGACGAAGCCAATGAAGAAAGCGCCGACGCCAAAATAGCGGTACATGAAAAAGTGGGCGAGGTGTGCGCCCATTTTACCCATCCAATTGCTGTAGGGCTCGTTGTCTGAAAACTGCGCAGCGCTGTGATTGCCGGTGATCAAGTATTGGTCGTGACTACCAGTGAATAGATAAGAAAGACACGCTAAAAAGAGGTAAACACCGAACAGTGTAAGGAAGATACCTGCGATTTTTTTGGTGCGCGGATCTTGAAGAAAAGCCTGGAATCCGGAGGTTTTCTTCGAATTCCCTTTGGGTTTCGATGACTTCTTCGGAGCAGGGGTTTCCTCTTCGGGGGCGCTATTTTTTAGGGTGTTCTTTGCCAAGGTACCAATATCAGGCATGTGCAAAAGTATCGTTGCGAACTGAGGCAACGGTCGAAAACCGATGGTATTATCAACAGATAGAAGTGGACACTTAGTTCTGATGCTTCAATGCTTCGCGAACGGTCAAACCGGAAAATCGGTGAGCTTTCACTGTTTGCACCACGAATTGAGGATCCGTTTTGGCGTATTGGCGAAGTGCCCACCCTTGGGCTTTGCGAATGAAAAATTCTTTCGAATCCAAATGGGTCAAGATGGCTGCCAAGAGCAGATCAGTATCTGTTTTTTCTTTGTATTTCAATTGAAAAATAATGGCTGTGCGGTTCATCCACATATTGGGGTGATTCACGAAACGCATGATTTCTTTTTCCTTCAACTCCGGGAAAGCCAGCATGTAATTACCCACGAGATGATCGGCAATGGTATCTACTGAGTCCCACCAACTATGGTAAAGGATCATGTGTTCAAACAGGTCGAGGGCTTCTTTTTGGAGGTAGAGTTTCTTTTTTAAGGCATATTGAATAGCGAAATAATGCAGTTCGCGTTCTGCACGTCCCCAAAGGAGTTTGATGAATTCAAAAGGCTTTATTTCATCGTCTTTGATGATAGTAGCCAATAAATTTTTATCCAAAACCGCGCGGTGGGGTTTTTTAATACCAAAAAAGGGAAACAGGTCCTTCATGTATTTTTGCATGGGATCTGCCAAATGGGCATCGGCATGCTCTGCATAGGTATTATAAACCAAATCAGCGGCTTGTTGTGAATTCATGCATCAAAAATACGCGGAGAAAAGGGCGGTAAATGCAGGGCTTCTATGTTAAAAGTGAATTTTTTTAACAAAGGGTATTGTAAAACCGGAAAGAAGTGCTACATTTGCCCCCCATTTACAAGAAGTTATGGCAAAGAAAGGTAACAGAGTACAAGTGATTATGGAGTGCACGGAGCACAAAGAATCTGGCATGCCAGGTACAAGCCGTTATATCACTACAAAAAACAGGAAGAACACTCCTGAACGCATCGAGATCAAGAAATACAATCCGATCTTGAAAAAAATGACCGTACACAAAGAAATTAAATAATAAGACACCATGGCTAAGAAGGTAGTTGCAACCCTGCAAACCGGTGGTGGTAAGAACCACACTAAGGTTATCAAAATGATTAAGTCACCAAAGAGCGGTGCTTATTCATTCAAAGAAGAAATCGTACACAACGACAAGATCGCTGAATGGTTTGCTGCAAAGTAAGCTCACGATAGTGTAAATAATATTATGAAAGGGCTTTTCCAATGGAGAAGCCCTTTTTGCTTTTGTATCTTTGCCTCTACATTGTTAATTAGGAATCATGAATTTTTTCAAACGTCTATTTTCTTCCGAAAAGAAAGAGAGCCTCAATCAAGGGTTAGAAAAAACCCGAACTGGCTTTTTCTCCAAGTTGGCTAAGGTCATTGCGGGCAAAAGCCGTGTTGATGAAGAAGTTTTAGACAATCTCGAAGAGCTTCTCATCAGTTCGGATGTGGGTGTGGAAACGACCATTAAGATTATCAAGCGTATCGAAGAGCGTGTTTCGCGCGACAAATACATGGGCACCGAGGAGTTGAATGGTATTTTGCGCGAGGAGATCTCAAATTTGTTGTCGGCACACGAAGGGGAAGAAATCGAAGAAGTGTTCATAGCGAAAAAAGAGGGACCGTATGTGATTATGGTAGTGGGTGTAAATGGTGTGGGCAAGACCACAACCATTGGTAAGCTCGCGCATCAATTAAAAACTCAGGGAAAAAATGTGATGTTGGGTGCGGCTGATACGTTTCGTGCGGCTGCTGTGGATCAATTAAAAATATGGAGCGAACGCGCTGGAGTGCCCATCGTATCGCAAGGCATGGGTGCCGATCCCGCGTCGGTGGCTTTCGATACGTTGCAAAGTGCCGTGGCACAAGGAAGTGATGTGGTGTTGATCGATACAGCAGGTCGCTTGCACAACAAAGTGGGATTGATGAATGAATTGACTAAAATCAAACGCGTAATGCAAAAAGTAATTCCGGATGCACCGCACGAAGTATTGCTGGTGTTAGATGGTTCTACCGGACAAAATGCGATTGAACAAGCCAAACAATTTACGGCAGCGACCGATGTGAATGCCTTGGCCATTACCAAAATCGATGGCACGGCCAAAGGTGGCGTTGTGATTGGTATTTCAGATCAATTTAGTATTCCGGTAAAATATATTGGTGTGGGTGAAAAAATTGGTGATTTACAAGTGTTCAATCGCTTTGAATTTGTAGACTCACTCTTTAATCAAGGAGAACAGAAATAATGCGTACCAAAACGCTCAAAAAAAATAAAGTCAATGTGGTGACGCTCGGATGTGCGAAAAACATATTCGATAGTGAAGTCATGATGGCCCAGTTGAAAGCCAATCAATTTGATGTACAACACGAATCGGAAGACAAAGATTCGGAAATCGTGATTATCAATACCTGTGGTTTTATTGATAATGCTAAGGAAGAATCGATCAATACGATTTTGGCATGGGCGAAAGAAAAGGAAAAAGGCAATGTAGATAAGCTGATTGTGACCGGCTGCCTGAGCGAGCGGTACAAACCAGAGTTGGAGAAAGACATTCCAGAAGTGGATGCCTTTTTCGGTACACGAGATTTACCTCGATTGCTCAAAACTTTAAAAGCGGATTACAAACATGAATTGGTGGGAGAACGTCTGCTGACCACTCCTGCACATTATGCCTACTTCAAAATATCGGAAGGATGCGATCGACCTTGTTCGTTTTGTGCCATTCCGTTGATGCGCGGAAAACATGTGAGTACACCCATCGAAGATTTGGTGCAGCAGGCGAAAAATTTGGTGAAAAATGGCACCAAAGAAATTATACTCATTGCACAAGACTTGACTTATTATGGTCTTGATATTTATAAAGAACGCAAGTTGGCCGAGTTGCTCCGTCAATTGAGTGATATTGAAGGATTGGAGTGGATTCGTTTGCAGTATGCCTTTCCATCCGGCTTTCCGATGGACGTGCTCGAAGTAATGAACGAACGTGAAAATATTTGCAAGTATTTAGATATGCCTTTGCAACACGCATCAACGAATATGTTGAAGGCAATGCGTCGTGGTATTACACGTGAGAAAACAACTGAATTGATTCAAACCATTCGAGAGAAAGTTCCCGGAATAGCAATTCGCACCACGTTGATTTGCGGTTATCCGGGCGAGACCAAAGAAGATTTTGAAGAAATGAAAGAATGGGTGCAGGAAATGCGCTTCGATCGACTTGGTGTATTTACGTATTCTCACGAAGAAAATACGCATGCATACAATGCCGAAGACGATGTGCCCGCAAAGGTGAAAACCAAGCGCGCCAATGAAATTATGGAGATTCAATCGGAAATCAGCTTGGATTTGAATGAAGAAAAAGTGGGCAA
>JBMOFW010000032.1:0-18853 GCA_049318685.1 Flavobacteriales bacterium | reverse complement strand
AATGGCGAAAAAGCAATCGAACTCGCACATGAATTCAAACCGCAGATCGCGCTCATGGACATCATGCTCAAAGGCGATATGACAGGCATCGAAGCAGCGGCTAAAATCAAAGAAGACATCGATATTCCGGTCATTTTTCTTACCGCCTATGCTGACGAAGCGACTTTGAGCAAAGCCAAAATCACTGAGCCGCATGGCTACATTCTCAAGCCGTTCAAAGAAATTGATTTGCACACGACCATTGAAATGGCGCTCCACAAACACAAAAAGGAACGCGAACTCAAAGTGGAAAATGAACTCCTCAAATCATTGAGCTTGTTCAAGGCGGGCGCAGAATACCTGTTTGTAAAGCACCATTCCAAGTTGGTGAAATTGAACGCTTCAGACGTCTATTACGTGGAGGCACTCAAAGATTATGTGCAGATTATTACGAAAGAAAATAAATTCACTTTGCACGCCACAATGAAGGATGTAGAGAAAAAACTTCCAAACAAAATCTTCTTGCGCGTGCACCGATCGTTCATCATCAATTTGGATAAAATTGAGGCGATTGTCGGCGGAAACGTGGTCATGCAAGATTTTGCCAAAGAGATTTCCGTTGGCGGAAACTACCGCGATGAATTGGCTGAACGGATCAACGTACTTTAAGCCGATTTGCCAAAGATCACCTCTTTGGCTTTTCCAAGATCTTTTCTAAAGAAAAACCAACTAATCAGAATGCTGATTCCTAAAGCGATGGACACACCGCCAAGCAGAGTTATGGTTTCGCGTAAAATATAAAGACCAACCAATAGGAGCGAAATAATCAACGGGTACACCACGGTCTTATATAGATTGATGCGAAGAACTATGCGATTTCCCATTTCTAGGCGCAACAGAAGCACTGAAAACACTTTTCCGATGAGGATGGCAACCACGGCCCCCAGTATGCCCCACGGCCCGGTAAATGCGCCTAGCGCCACCACTTGAATGGCTGCACTAATGGTCAAGGCGCGAACTACCCGTCCGGCTTCTTTTCTCAGCATCAACACACCCATATAGGGCAAAAACAAGGTTTTGGTTAAAAACCCAATACCCACCAAGCCCATCAAGTCAAACGATGCAAACAAGGCCTCGTTTCGAATAAACCACGGACCAATAATTGGAATCACCAGCATCACACCCAACAAACTAATCACAGAAGCCACTGTGAAACCATGCAACAACGTATTCGCACGACTCATTTCAGGTCGCTCATAATTGCCCGAAAAACTAGTGTACATCCGAGGCAAGAGAAATCCACTCAAACCCATTTGTAAAAACTCTAATGGCGACAAGCATTTCATGTAAAAATCATAAACAGCTACATCTTCCAAACTACAATTAGCGGTGATCACAAATCGATCTACATAGTTCAATACCCACATCACCAAGGAGTAGAAAAACATCACCATACTGATTGTGGTCACTTCTTTCAAGCCCTCACCTACAGCTCGAGGTGTACTATGTTTCATTTGATAGACAACTGAAAGAATGAATATCGCGACACCGGAAATCAGCCTACCCATAATCGGTCCCATAATGGTGGGCCCGTAGAGATTCAAAAACCAAAGCGAAAGCACGATGGTCAACACGAAATTGAAGAGGTTGAATCCGCCGTAAATACGCACACGTTCCTCAAAAGAGAATACGGTGGTCTGCGTCCGAAAGTAACCGTTGAAAAATCCGGTGATGATAGACAACACGCCATAAGGCCAAAACGAGCTGGCTTCAGACCCATACATCCATTGCATTAATGCACTGCCCAAAAAACACAGAACAACTGTCGCGAGAATACCATAAACCAGCTGAAAACCAAAAGCATGAGACAACAATGTTTTTCGGCGCTCGGGATCCGAAATCGTGGTACTAATAAGCACAGGAATATATTGGTCTACGCCAAGCGTGGTTATCACTTGAGCCAGTAACGCCAAACTGATATACACATTGAGCAATCCAAAATCTGCGGTTGACAATTGATTGCTGTAGAATGGAAGCAAGACCAGAGCACTTAAAAAGGGCAACGCTCCAATCAAGGTATAGCTGATGGAATGTCGGGCTCCTGTGCTTAACTTCATTCGTTTTTGGTGGTTAATGCCGTTATTTGTGCGAAAATACGCGGTCTACTCTCGTGGGCAACAGGATTTACTACATATTTCCCCAACGCTCGTCTTTCGTGCGCAAAGACTTAGCTATCATGCAATCGGCTTTCGAGGTGAAAACATCTCAATTTCACGTAAGGTCAAAAAAATGGCTTCCCCTGTACATGATCTGGAAATGGTTGTCTTTTCCTTTGGCTGCCGCCGGTTATGATACTGTGGTATGTCAATTCGGTGGTTATCACTCTTGGGTGCCGGCGTTTTGGAAAAAAATATTGAGAAAGAAATTGATCATCGTACTTGGCGGCTATGATTGTGTTTCCTTTCCAGCGATAGGCTATGGAGCATTTGCTAACAAATGGATGAGCAAGGCCATTCGATATGCATATGTGCGTGCCGATCTTTTACTTCCAGTGCACGAATCACTCATGTATGAGGAAAACACCTACGCTCCGGAACACCCGACTAATCAAGGTATTCGCGCTTTTTTACCAAATATAAAAGCAAAACACCAGGTGATTTTTAATGGATACGATCCGGATAAATGGCATTTTAATCCAACCGAAACTCCGCGAAAAACCATCATTTCAGTTGCCTCGGGTTTTGAAGAAAAGCGAAGAGCAACACTCAAAGGCATTGACGTGCTCTGCGATGCAGCATTGCTTTTACCAGAAGTAGATTTTATTTTAGTCGGCGGACAGCTCGATAATCTCTCACCAAACGTAACGTGTGTGCCTGAAACGAGTCAAGAGGAACTTAACCGAATGTTCACTCGGTCGGGTTACATCGCCCAGCTATCGCTCTCTGAAGGATTTCCAAACGCGCTTTCAGAAGCGATGCTTTGTGGATGTGTGCCTATTGTTAGCGAAGTGGCCGCTATGCCTGATATCGTTGGTGATTTCGGATTTATTCTGAAAAAAAGAAGCGTGGAAGATTTGGTTTCGCTTATCCAAAAACTCCCGGTCACCCCTGACCGATCTGATCGCGTGGCTATCAGAAACCGTATCGCTTCTTTGTTTCCGGAAGCTAACCGAAAACACCAACTCATTCAAGCGATTAGCGAATCATCATCACAAAACCATCCATGACGCGCATCAACGGATCGTCTTCGCTGCGTATTTTCAACATCCAATTGTAAACTCCGTTTTGTCCAAGCTCTCCACCGCTAATACTGCCGTCCCAGCAGGTTTCTGTGGTATTGGTGCTAAACACTTGCTTGCCCCAACGATCATAGACACTAAACTCATAGTCGAGCACATTGCTTCCGAAAATTACGGGATGAAAGCAATCGTTATGACCATTGCCATCGGGCGTAAAGGCGTTGGGAATATTGATAATCAACAGTGGGCTCACGGTGATGTGTTGCATGGCCGTATCGATACAACCAAACGCATTGCTCACAATTTGGATAATGTTGTATTCATCCCAGGTGTCGTATTGGTGCTGTCCCGAAGCGAATTGCTCCATCGCACCATCACCAAAGTGGTAATACCATTGGGTCACATCTTCACTGGCCATATTTTCTACAAAAACAGTAGATGCGGACATATCGACCTCATCACGATTTAGAGCAAATCCAGCGACCGGTTTCGGATTGACAACAAAATAATGTTGGGTCATCGAATCTGTAACACATCCGGTATTCGTAGTTACTTCCAAGCGAAGATCGTATGTGCCGGGCGCTAAGTAATTCAAGTGTGGATTTTGTTCTTGACTTACGAGTGTTTCATCAAAATACCAGTTCCAACCTGTGATGCTATAGGGCGAATCAATAGAGGAAAGATCAAATAAATACATGTCATCTCCGGCGCAATGAACAGGCTCATCTACCGCAAAATCAACCAAAGCGTTTGGGTTTACGTGGAGCACTACTTCACCATGTCCCGTGCAACCGAGATTACTCAGCGCGTCCAAGGTGATGATATATGTGCCTATGCTATCGTACAAGTGCTCTGCAACGGGCGTTTGTGGCTCGATCCAGTCAATTCCCAACGACCATGAGTATTCTTCAATTCCGCCATAAGGCAAATCAATAATGGGATTGAAATACGCCACATCGCCTAAACAAATATCATTGGTGAGAATTTGTATTTGCGGTGTGGGATATACGCTTACATATTGACTCAATGTGTCAGTACACCCTTTTTCACTTTCTACGACAAGCACAGCAGGAAGTGTTCCCCACTGACCATAAGCATATTCTGTGGTATCATCATCAGCGATTGAATTGCCTTCGAAAAACCAGGTGTATTGCACAATTTCACCCTCTACAATTGAACTTTGTGAAGTAAATGTCAAATCGGTTCCTTGACAGCCATCTTCTAGTGTAAACAACGATTGTGGAATAGGATAAATCACCACCGTGGTGTCCAAAAGACTTGTGCAACCAAATTCACTGCGCGTCATCAAATGCACTTCTTGCGTGCCATAAGTATCGAATATAAATGGAGTTGGGGTATAACTCATTTGGGTCATCGCATTGCTAAACGACCAAGAAGAAATTTCTATAGCCCCGTCCGAAACGGAAGATGTATTTTCAATTTCAAATGGAACATTTAAGCAAGTTGCTTCGAATGAAACGCTTATTTCAGGCATATCGTGAATAGGATAAACCTGCTCTGCCGTTGAGACGCAGCCATTGATATCAGTGTAGGTGTACACTACGGGATAATTGCCCGCACCGCTTGCTCCATCCACAGCGGTAGCTAAAGCCCCGTCCAAGGTATACTCCCCACCCATCGGTAACCCACCGTCGAGGGGTACAATGCCGCCGTCTTCACAAATGCCAACGAATGGCTCAAGTGTCACTACAGGCAAGGCGTGGATGAAAATACTCTCCGTCGTTTCACTCACACACCCCAAACTGTCTGTGTATTGATACGTGATGGCATAGGCTTGTTCTGGTGTCCACGATGGATCAAATACGGACGCTGAAACTCCATCAATGAAATACATTGAAGTGGCTCCACTGGGAAGTCCACCAACCAAAACAAATGCACTGTCTTGATGACATACATCGTGGTCGACATCTAAAGTCAAAACAGGCAATGCATTCACTTGAACATGGATCAAATCTGTGCGCTCGCAATCGGCGAACGTACCCATCAATAAATAGTCGGTGGTGCTAGTTGGATGAAGGACAAATTCACCAACCCCCGCACCGGCGGACCATTCCGTTGATCCCGACCAAGTATAGCTATCGGCATTCGTTACGGTAACCTGAATGGTATCTCCAAAACAAATTTGCTCGGGAATATCATAATGCATCACAAATTCTTCGACGACAATAGGTTCTTCACATGCAATAAAAACTTGACAACCGTTAGGGTCGGTCATGATCAATTGGGGGCAATAGGTGCCTGCAGCTTGATAATCATGCGTTACTTGTGTCGCTCCGGTAGGATCTCCATACCCGTCGTTAAAATCCCAGAAATAAGTGAAATAAGTATCAGATACGTTGAAGGCAGAAAGACCAACTGTGAAAGGCGCACACGGCGCGTCGTCGAGCACTACGCTATACGGACCAATTTGACTTCCATAATTCAAGATATCGGGGATCACCAAGCTATCTACGCAACCGTTATTGCCGGTTACAGTCAGTGTTACATCATATACACCAAGTGGATAGGTGTGATAAGTATTCGCCCCGGTGCCGGTTTGATCATCACCAAAATTCCATGCAAAAGCATTGTTGGATCCTGGGGTTTCATTGGTAAACTGTACCCCAAACAAACAGTTGTTGATCGATGAAGTGTAACTGAAATCAACTTCAGGATTGGCAATTGTCACCGCGTTTGGCTCGCAATACGTGCGTGTACAACCGTGAATATCCGTTACGGATAAACACACTTGGTATACACCGTTGGCAGCGTAAGTGTGTGACCCGTTGATCTCTGTACTGAAATTATTTGTCCCAGATGCAGGATCACCGAAGTCCCATGAATAGCTGGATACAGGGCCGGTAGTGGTATTCAAAAACGTGAAATTATCACCCACACAACCATCATCATCGGTTTGAATAAATGATGGAGCTGCGGGTAAATTCAAGTCCAGTGTTTGTGTCACAACAGAGCTACAACCTTGCGCGTTTTCAGCGGCGAATGTCACACTGATAGGCGTATTGTAATCATAAGGTGGTAAATATTCGTGAGTCGGATTTAGTAGAACAGAAGTGCCACCATCACCGAAGTTCCAAATGGATGTGGTGATGTCGGTTGCTTGAGGAATGAACTCAATAAGTACTTGCTGACAATCATCAATTACGTTGATATCAAACGAGGCAAAGTCAGATCCGGCGCTTACGCATACGGCGTCTTCGTAGTACTGCGTGTCTTCACAATTGAATTCGTTGATGACATGCACGGTGAAATCATAGCACCCCATTTGTGTGAAAACAAATTGGGGCCAAAAATTCGTATTGGCTGGGCTATTGTAAGAATATAAATTGCCTTGGTTAAAATACTCTACTTCCCACCGATTCAACTCTTCATTCCAGTCGGCGTGCAAATAGTCACCATTACTGATATCTACATCCCAATGCGGATTACTGGTGATTTCAAACAGAGTAGCGTTTAGCGGTGCGCATCCACCGGTTGTGCTGAATCCAACGGACGCGTCAGGTGCAGCAAGATTCAATGTGTGAATTTTTGTATCATCACATGCAGCATCATCGGCATGCGCCACAAGTGTTACCACATATGTACCGAGGGATGGATAAGTATGTGTCACAATGCTTGGACCTTCTTGTGTTGGACTGCCATCGCCAAAATCCCAAGTCACACTATTGGCTCCAATACTTTGATCAAGCAGGGTTACCGTAAGGTTGTCATTGCAATCAACCGCGTAGTCAAACAAAGCGACTGGTGGTTCGATGTAAATATAGTTTTCTATGGTATCGCCAATATTGCAGGCACCATTGATTACGATGATGCTGAGATCATAATAGCCGGTGTCTTCATACATGTGTTCAATACACGTCTCGTTAGGGGCCATGATTACCCATCCGGAGCCATCATTGAAATTCCAGCTATAGGTATTTCCATTCACAGCCGGGATGCAAAACTCAATCGCATTCGCTGAACACGTTGTGGTGTAGTTGGAAGTAAAAGCGGTACTCAAAGGCGCTTGAACCACTACGGGAGTGGGCGATGTGAAGCTTGCACTGCATCCGTTTGCAGTAACAAGATCCAATGAAATGATGTATGCTCCCTGCATGTTATAAACATACTCGGGCGAAGCTTCATTGGAATCTTCTATACCGTCTCCATCAAAATCCCATGAATAACTTGTGATGGCACTGTTGCCAGAAATCGCCAAACTTGTTGGTGTTACCGCCTCATCAAAACAAGCCGTAGCCGGATTAGAGAAAGACACCGTTGGAGAACTAATAGTGATGTAATCATTTTGCAAAACAGTTGCTGTGCAGCCGTTGGCATTCGAAATCATTAACGCCACGTCATACGTACCCGCTAATGGAAATGAATAGGTCAAATTAGCACTGGTTCCAACGGAACTGCCATTGACAAGCCAATTGTAAGTAAATGGCCCTGTGCCGTCTACAGTTGAAATGAGAGTACTATTGAGCGGCGCCAAACATGAACTAGTCACCGCAGTGTTGAATGAAGCGTTAATGCCGGGATTTACGGTAATAGTTACACTGTTTTCTAATACGGCTGTGCAAGAAGGGCTGTAGGTTACCGTCAATTTGGGGTGATATGTTCCTTCTGCCGGATAGCTAAATGAAGGCGTAGCGCTTGTGGCGTCTGTAGTTCCATTATTGTCAAAATCCCATGCATACTGCATAGGAACTGGTGTGGTTGTGGAAGAAAACTGAACGCTTTGTCCTGCGCAAACTTCATTGTCTGATACCGTAAATTGCGGATTTGGATCATCCAACACAGTCACGGTTGTGCAGGTTTCATTGGCGCAGCCTTCTGTATCTTCAACAGTTAAGCAAACTTGGTATGTTCCGGGCGCGGCAAATGTATGGTTGATGGCCGCTGTTCCAGCAGTATTCCCGCTTGTTCCATCCCCAAAATCCCAAGAACTATTCAAAGCAAGTGTACCGGTGGAAGTATTGGTCAAAGCGACAGCAACAGGAGCATTGCAGATGACTGTACTGCTTGGTGTAAATGTTGCTGTAGGAAAGTTATTGGTGACCTGTACCATAGAAGGCATGGTCACATTGGCAAAACAGCCGTGTTCGTCGGCCACACTTAATATCGGTGAATAGGTACCAGCAGCATTGAAGCAATGCTCAGGTGTTTGTTGATTGCTTGTATTGCCATCTCCAAAGTCCCAGTTCCAGCTTACGATTGAACCGGTTCCCTGCGCGCTCGTGCTTGTGAAATTGACACAATGGGGATAACATCCGGAAGCGTCGTCTACAACGAAAGATGCTGTCGGCTTAGAATACACCTGAATATAATCGTTGATGGTCTGCGTCTGATTACCATTAATGGTCAAGCTCACATCGTAATTACCGGGTGTAGTAAAAATGGAAACATATTGTGGGCTGCTTGCCGAAAGTGTAGTGCCGCTTGGTGTAGTGATTGTCCATGAATAAGAAGAAATGCCACTGGTTGGATTGGTCACGTTGATGACCACCCCAAAGGGCGCACATCCGCTGGTGGACTCTGCTTGGAACGTCACCTGAGCATGGGCGACGTGTGCAAAAGCCAACAACACAGTGGAGATAAAGAGGTTTTTAAGCGAAATCAAATCGGTCGATATTATAGGGGTACCGCTTTGTACCTCATTTCGACCGTTTAGGTTACGTTTAAGCGATTATCGTATCAAAGTGACCGATCCCGTCGATTGTTTGATTAATGGTTGATCTATGGTCCTATAACGCAGTTTCCAATTGTAAACACCACATGGCGCAAAATCGCCCGTCTCCCGAATCGTACCATCCCACCCCACCAAAGCACTATCCGATGAAAACATCACACGGCCCCAACGGTCATAAACATCAAATGAAAAGTCGAGTATTTCGGTTCCATGAAGTATTGGCAAATAAATGTCGTTATGACCATTGCCGTCTGGTGAAAATGCATTTGGAATGTGCACCAAAAGCTGGGGATTGACCATCACTGTTTGTCCCACAGTGTCAACACACCCGAAAGTGTTTGTAACCGTTTGCAGGATGTAATAGCTTTCCCAATGGGCGTATTCATGCACGCCTTCGGCCATGTTTGATGCCATTCCGTCGCCAAAATCGTAATGCCACCCCACGACATCCGCACTTGAGGCATTGGTGATTTCAATGAAAGGAGCGGACATATTCACCTCCGGTTCGGTAACTGCAAAACCGGCCACGGGTTGAGGGCGAACAATAATGGCATTGTTTAACAAGGTGTCATCTGTGCACCCGTTTTCTCCGGTCACTATTAATCGCACATCGTACGAAGCTGGTCCACCCAAAAGAAAAGTTGGATGTTGTGAGTTTGAACTAAACACACCATCCAATTGCCATTGCCATTGTGTAATGGTTTGCGCATTGTCTTCATAGTGCGAGGCATCTAAGGCATTCACCATATCACCGGGACAGATATCGTTATTGTCAAGAATAAATTCCGCAACAGGCGAGGTTTTGATCTCAGCCATAATACTGTCGATCGCTCGACAACCAAGTTCAGTATAAACTTCGAAAATTACTTGATGAACCCCTTCGAGCGCAGTGGCGAACAACTCGCCCATTTGGGCTTCTACCGCCTCACCATCAAAAAACCACTGGTGTTGCTCAAGAGCGCCATACGCAACGGTCGTGTTATTCATGACCGTAACTTCATCTCCATCGCAAACAGGTATTGTGGCCAACTGTATTTCGGGTACAGGAAAGATAGACACTTGTGTTGTGGCGGTATCTCGACAACCAAAAGCATTTTCAACTTCCAATTGAATTTCAGGTGTGCCATAATTCATAAACGCGTATTGCAGTGTGTCAGAATGGCCCACTATGTTTTCTTCAATGATCCAAGTGTAAGTCATATTCTCCTCACCCGACGCATAGATGGTTACATTGTCCATGGCACAAGCATCTGGCGCCGTAATCGCAGCCTGTGGCTTAGGAAGAATAGCGAGAACGGTATCGATTGTAGACGAACAA
This sequence comes from Flavobacteriales bacterium, assembly GCA_049318685.1. Taxonomy (GTDB): domain Bacteria; phylum Bacteroidota; class Bacteroidia; order Flavobacteriales_D; family Sanyastnellaceae; genus JAIXWP01. The sequence goes on along the minus strand of JBMOFW010000032.1, from coordinate 8,629 downwards.
CCATATTCGCTGCTAACCTCAAGTTGCAAAGGAATATTGCCAGTAGACGGTAATTGGTAGTTGAGTTCAAAATCAGCGCCCACGGTATTGTTATCAATGCGCCATGTGGTCTCAACGATCATGGATTCATCAGTGCTGCTCGTGTTTTGAAACGACGCCATCGATTCTCCGCATAGAACATCATGGGAAAAAGAAACAACAGGCATAGCCGCAACGTGCACGGTAATATTTGTGTCGTTGAAGCAGCCAAAGGTGTCCACAAACGTGTAGTCAATTTCACTGATACCCACAGATTCTTGTGGATCAATTGAGGTGATTTCGGTGCCGTCGTAGAGATACACACCTCCTGCCGGTTGCACAAGATTGAGGTTAAACGCGGTTTCTTCAGCGCAGTGCACGGGGTTTTCGCCGATACTGAATGAGGGCAACGCACGCACATATACGGAGTCATATGCTGTGTCGCTACATCCGTGTTCATCTGTGAATACATAGCGATAGTGCTGATATATGTTGACTTCGTCTTCGCTTTGAATTTCGGTGATCAATTCCGTGTTCAAGTAATAATTACCCCCCACTGGAGATCCGCCATTTGCTGGGTAGGTTTGCTGGTTTTGACAGATGTGATCTGGCAGAACAAGGCTAACCTCTGGTATAGAATGCACCAACAGATTTAATGTATCTATAGTGGTGCAATCACCCACCATAGAGGTTAGAAAATAAGAATTACTTTGATTGGCAACAAGAACAAATTCATTGTAAGCATTACCTGGTGTGATAGCGGTATTGTCAGACCAGCTGTAGGATTCAGCATTTTCAAGAATAATCGTCAATGAATCATTCGCGCACATCGACGCTGGGATATTGTGACCGACTATTAAGTCAGTCACTGATATGGAACTCGAACAAGGAATGAATACTTGACATCCGTTCGGATCAGTCATGATTAATTGAGGGCAATAAGTACCCCCAGAGAGATATTCATGTGTGACCTGGGCTGTGCCTTCTGGAATTCCTTGGCCGTCATTAAAGTCCCAGAAATAAGTGAAATAATTGTCTGTGGGGTCATATGCGGCGAAGGTGGCCTCAAATGGTGCGCAATCGAGTGTATCAAGTGTGAAGCTAAACGGACCAATTTCATTTCCATAATTCAACACATCGGTTACTGTTAAACTGTCAACACATCCGTTTACGCCTGTTGCGATGAGCGTTACTTCGTATACTCCAATTGGATAACTGTGAAAGGCGGTGGTTCCTAGTCCAGACTGACCATCCCCAAAATCCCAATACAATTGCGCAATGTTTCCGGCGGATGTGCTTTCAAATTGTACTCCATTTAGGCAGTTATTCATGGCTGCTGAATAATTAAATGTAACAACCGGGTTTTCAATAATCACGGCCTGATTATCACAATAGGTTTGAACACAGCCGCTGGGTGATGTAACGGTTAAACATACCGCGTACACGCCATTTTGCGTGTACATATGGGAGCCATTGGTTTCGTTAGAAGTATTGCTTTCACTAGAGTTGTCACCGAATGTCCATTCTGCGGAAGCGATGGGCCCTAAGGAAGTATTCGTGAAAACGACCGCTTGCTCCTGACAGGTAACTTCAGTGCTAGTTTCGAAACTAGGGAATGTAGGCAACGCGACATCAGGATGCAATGTGTAACTTGAGGTACATCCCAAATTGTCAACTGCGTCGAGCGTGATGTAAAGGCCTTCGTCATGGTTGATTTCTGGGCCAAATACATGTGATGGTGAATGTTCAAGACTTGTAGCGCCATTACCGAATGACCATTCGGTGGTCGATAGATTATTCGCCTCGGGCGTGAATTGAAGTTCAAAAGGAGCACAGTCGGAAAGGACAGTATAGTCAAACTCTGCAAAGTCATGGTTCGATAGTACACAAACGAGATCTTCATAATGTATTTCTGCCGGACAATTGTGAATGTCATATACGAATACATCAAGATCGTAGCAGTCAGCGTAGAGCAAGTTTTGATTCGGGATGAAACTTTCCCCCTCATCTAACTCATATTCTGCAGTGACGCCCTCTTCATCGGTATATTGGATGGACCAGGTGTCTGTTCCCCCGTTGGAGTCTGCTATCAGATGGGCTCCATTACTGATACTAATTTCCCAATAGATGTTGTAACTATTTGTGTTAATGGAGAGTTCGAGAGGAGCACATCCCGAGATATCTGAAACACTGAGTGAGGGATCGGGCAGTTGCAGTAGGACAGTGTGAATCTCTGTGTAGTCGCAAGCGGTGTTTCCGTCTGAAGCAGTGAGGGCTATTTGATATTCACCAAAATTGGCATACGTGTGTTCAACATAGGTTTCGTCGTAAATGAGAGCGGAGTTATCTCCAAAGTCCCAAGTGAGTGAAGTGGCGGCAATGCTGGCGTCATATCCAGTTACGGTCAAATGGTCTTCGCAAAGCACGTTGTAATTGAATTTGGCAATTGGTCCACTAACATGTAGAATGTCGTAAAGCGTGTCATAGACCGTGCAACGTCCATATCGCACACGTTCTATCAAGTTGAAGGTTCCTGTATCTGAGTAGGTGTATTGAACGCATGTTCCTGTGTTAGGAAGATTGGTCCATCCAGGGTTATCGCCCATCTTCCAACTATAGCGGTATAGATTGTCTTCGGGAATGCAAAGTGTAAGAGCTCTTGCTGCGCAGAAATCATCTTCATCTATCGAAAACGTGGTGGGTAGTGTTTCTACAATGGTGATGATTTGTGGAGATGTGTGTATGGCAGTGCATCCACTCGATGTTTCCACCGTAAGTGTTATTTGATATGTTCCAGGAATGGTGTAATTGAATTCAGGCAATTCACTAGTGGTGAATATTTGATCAGTGCCGGTGGATGTCCATGTGTATGAAATAATGGATGTAGAGTTATCAATATCTAAGTCGGTAACGCGGATGTCGTTACCAACGCACCCTTGTGTGTCGTGTGTAAATGAAATAATGGGATTATTAATCCAAATGAGATCATTTACCATTGACGTGGCGCTGCAGCCAAACTGATTGATAACGGTAAGAGACACGTCGTGATATCCACTTTCTTGGAAACCGTAATTCAGTGTTGGCACGGTCGAAACAGGCGTTCCATTTACAGCCCAGGAATAGGAATTCACATCGGGGCTTGAAACAAAAGTGATTTGAGGAGTGAATGGCGCATCACATGAGGTCATTTGTGGCGCTGTAATTTGTACCGAGGGATTGGCGTGCACGGATATGTTCGGTCCGTCGATCTGCTGGACACAACCATTGGCGTAGGTGATGATTGCGAAAAGCAGTGAGTTCCCTGTACTCGTGGGAACCAATGTGAAATTGGTTTCGGATGTGGAGTATTCGGTATTGTTATAGTTCCAATTGATTTGTTGCACAGGTGTTGTGGTTTGTAGCGCAAGCAGAACTTCTTGGTTTACACATGCGTTGACCTGTGAAAGGTTAATGGAACTTTGTGGTTCAAAATAAACGGTGATGTTTTCACACTCTTGTGAGACGCAGCCGTTGAAGTCTGTGGTAGTTAAGCATACATTGTAATTTCCTTCATTGCTGTAATGGTGTGATACAACTGACGCGATGGTTTCTTCCGAAGTTCCGTCACCAAAGTCCCATGTAGCTGAAGTGAAATTACCTGTAGAATTGTTGCCAAATTCCACGTGAAAATTTTCTGCACAATTTATTTCATCCTCGATGTGCAGTTGAGCGGTGGATTGATTCGCGTTCACCACAACCGCTCCGATGTTTTGCACATAACTGAAGCAACCATGACTGTCTACAATATTCAATATGGGTGAATATGTTCCGGGATTGGTATAGCAGTGCTGGGGATTTGGACTGTTGTACACGGATCCGTCCCCCATATCCCATTGATAGCTCGAAATATTAACTGCAGATGTAGATGTGGAAGAAAAGTTGACACAAGTGGGCAAACAAGAGGAGAGTTGGTCTTGTGTAAATGCCGCAACAGGGGGTTCAAAAACGAGAATATAGTCGGGTACCGTTTCTATAAGAATGGAATTCTCGTAAAGCTTCACAGAATAGTTTCCGGGTTCTGTGAGAATTGAAACAAACGTGGGAGATTCAGATGTAAGCAGTAGGTTCGTGGGCCCTTCTATTTCCCACAAATAGCTACTCCCGCTAACAGCATTATTCGTTGTTAGTTCTACTCCGAATGGAGCGCACCCCTGATGATCAATGGAGGTGAAATGCTGTTGAGCATTTACCTGGAAAGTCATTAAAGTAATCAAGAGCCCTATGAGGCGGGTTATTTTCACTTACTGCGTGTTGACAGAGTGCTTTTACCGCTTTGGTTTCGGCTTGTTACTTTTTTTAGTGACCAGATGCCTAGATGGTGGATTTGTAGACCTCGATGTAAAAAATTACGGGATGAAATTATCGACCCATGTGTACCATCAATATCGAAATATCGCTTGGGTTTACCCCAGAGATGCGACTTGCTTGACCCAGTGTTTCGGGTCTGATTTGCTGGAGCTTGATACGTGCTTCCATGCTCAAACTGGTTAGTTTGGAATAATCAAAATTGATGGGCAAGGGTACATTGTCCAGACGACTCATTTTGTCTGCCAGTTCTTTTTCTTTTTCGAGGTAGCCGGAATACTTGATGTGAATTTCTGCTTGTTCTAGTGCTTCTTCGTAAACATCACCATGTGCGGCGTGTTTTTGTGCGAAGTCGGGAAGAAGGGGCAGGATGTCGTGAACACCGAGTTGTGGTCTTGAGATGATTTGACCAACTTTCGTTTTCTGGGCGATTTCGGAAGACCCATTAGAGGCCAATACGGGGTTTATTTCGGTCGGCGACAGTGTCGTGTCCCACAAATCTGCCAAAAGGGCTTCCTTGGCCTTTATTTTGCGTTCTACGCGGTCCATTCGATCTCTATCAGCAAGACCAATAGCAAATGAAAGCGGTGTCAGCCTTTCGTCTGCGTTATCTTGACGCAGCAAGGTGCGGTACTCGGCACGAGAGGTAAACATCCGGTAAGGCTCGTCGGTTCCTTTTGTGATCAAGTCGTCGATAAGCACGCCGATGTAAGCTTCATTGCGTTTTAGCACAAAAGCTTCCTTTTCTTGAATATTTCGTGCGGCATTGATACCTGCAATCAACCCTTGGCAAGCGGCTTCTTCATATCCGGTTGTCCCATTGATTTGACCGGCAAAAAATAGATTTGCGATGTCCTTTGACTCAAGAGAATGTTTGAGTTGATCTGGGGGAAAATAGTCGTATTCAATGGCGTAACCAGGCCTGAACATCTTGGCATTTTCAAATCCAGGAATGAGGCGCAAAGCCTTGTATTGGACGTCATCCGGAAGGCTTGTAGAAAATCCGTTTACGTAGATTTCTACGGTATTCCAGCCTTCAGGCTCAACAAAGATTTGATGTCTGTCTTTATCTGCGAAACGATTGATTTTATCCTCAATTGACGGACAGTAGCGCGGTCCGGCACCCTGAATCCGCCCAGTGAACATAGGGCTTTTTTCAAAGCCGGTTTGGAGCACTTCGTGAACGTTTTCGTTGGTATAGGTGATGTGACAACTGCGTTGAATGCTTAGAGGTTTCGTCTGTGGCGAATAGGAAAACTTTTGGGGATTTTCGTCTCCAAGCTGCTCTTCCATTTTCGTGTAATCCAGAGAACGCCCATCTATTCTTGGGGGCGTTCCGGTTTTGAGTCGTCCGCTTCGAAACCCTAATGAAACCAACTGTTCCGTGAGACCCTCAGCACGCTTTTCTCCTATTCGACCACCACCGAATTGTTTTTCTCCGATATGAATTATCCCGTTAAGGAATGTGCCATTGGTGAGTACAACGGCTTTGGCGCGGAACGAAATTCCCATAGCGGTGACCACTCCAACTGCGCGATCGTTTTCGATGATGACTTCCTTCACCATGTCTTGCCAAAAGTCCAAAAGAGGAGTTTGCTCAAGGGCGTATCGCCACTCCTCCGCGAAACGCATACGGTCGTTTTGGGCACGGGGACTCCACATCGCTGGACCTTTACTTCTGTTGAGCATTCTGAATTGAAGCGCGGAGAGGTCTGAAATTATTCCACTGTAGCCACCAAGCGCATCTATTTCTCTGACAATCTGACCTTTAGCTATGCCTCCCATGGCTGGATTGCACGACATTTGGCCGATTTTATTCATGTCCATCGTTATGAGCAACGTGTGCATTCCCATGTTTGCAGAAGCCGCTGAAGCCTCGTTTCCGGCGTGACCGGCACCAACTACGATGACATCGTATTCGGGATATAGGTTTTTGGAGTGTTCCACGTGAAACTATGGGTTTGAATGTTTTTGAGGGAATTTTGAGAGCGCGATTTCTTCTGATTTGCGCATCTTTTCTGCGTCTGTTTTTGTCTTGTCTTTGAGACCACAAAGATGCAGAATTCCATGAATAACAACACGTTGCATCTCGAATTTGTTATCAACACGATGTTCACGAGCGTTGTCCTGAACCCGATCAATTGAGATAAATATATCTCCAGAGATAACATCGCCCTCCGAATAGTCGAAGGTGATGATGTCCGTGAAATAGTCGTGTTGCAGGTATTGCTTGTTCATTTCGAGCAAATAGGTGTCTGAACAGAATACAAAGGCGACCTGGCTTACGGATTTGCCATAAGAAGCAGCGGTTTCAATGATCCAGCGCCGAACAAGCGCCTTATCCGGCAGGGTGTAGGAAATATCCTCGGAATGAAAGGTGATCTGGGCCATGATACAAAGTTCCTGGCTCTCATTCAGGAGTTCTGAGGTATTTTAGAATTCATTCAAGAGTCTGATGTTCAAAACCCCGAAAAACGACCCCCTCAGAAGCCCAATAGACGCACTTCGCCACGAAAACAACCCGAGTATTGTCGGGACAAAAAAAAGAGGCCCAAAGGCCTCTAAAATCAATTTCAATCTCCTGTTTATGCGGGCTGACCCTCTAAAACGGCAAAATGCATCTTGCAAATTCGACCAGCGTCTAAAAATTCGCATTGGTCAGACAAATTACGCATCAAGAACACACCGCGGCCGTGGGGCTTCTCAATGTTCTCTGGTGCAGTTGGGTCTGGAAGATTGTTATAGTCAAAACCAGAACCTTCATCCTCGATTTCGAACACCATGCTTGTTCCTTGAATCGAGAAAGTGACTTTAACTTGTTTGGAGGTGTCCATTTTATTGCCATGAACGATGGCGTTGTACACCGCTTCGGTCATAGCGATAAGCAATTCGCCGTAATAGTCTTCTTTCACGTGGAACTCTGCACACACATCATCAACCATGCGCTCAACAAGACTGATGTTCTCCATTATGGACGGAAATTGTATGGTTCTTTGAATGGATGACATATCAAAATTTTTTTGGTGTGTGGGCAAGTACCCGAAGATTTCGCCCATGCAAGTTTAAAATATTTTAAGCAACTTTATTGTTCACGGCAACAGAATATTCACACAACCATTGTTAACGAAGGATGTACTTCGTACACCTTCCCTGGTAAACTCTTTACGGCGCCTTTGAATTCTAGTTCCAACAACATGGCAGAACATTGGCCTAAACTCATTCCGGTTTGTGATGCAATTCGATCTAAATGAACCCTGCCAGCGCCCTGCAGCGTTTTACACAAGCTCTTTTCTTCATCGGTCAAGGGATCAAACAGCGCTAATTGCTTTTCTTTGATTGGACCATCAACCGACCAATTCATATACTCCAATAAATCTTCAGCACTAGTCAAGATGGCTGCGACATTCTGCTTAATAAGCGCGTTGCATCCGGAACTATGGCGGTCGGTGGAACGCCCAGGAAACGCAAAAACTTCTCGTCCATATCCGCTCGCCAAATGTGCCGTGATAATGCTTCCCCCGCTTCGGTCGGTTTCTACCACAATAGTGCAATCAGACATACCAGCAATAATGCGGTTTCGGCTAGGAAAACACTCCCGATCCGGATTCGTGCCGGAAGGAAATTCTGTGACCAAAGCACCACAACTCACGATTTCGCGGGCTACCGTGGAATGCATGGGAGGATAAATACGATCAAGACCGTGAGCCAAACAGGCAATGGTATGAACACCGTATTGCAAAGAAGCCCGATGCGCACAGATATCAATACCATAGGCCAAGCCACTAATCACTAAAGGTTGAAGTTTCGCCAAGTCACGAACCAGCTCTAAACAAAGTGATTTTCCGTAGCTCGTTGCGGATCTCGTTCCCACAATGCTCAAGGTAAATTGATTGTTTAGGTTGGCCACTCCTTTTGTGTACAGAATTACCGGACTGTCACTACATAATTTTAATCGATCAGGATAATCTGCCTCATGATAGAGTAAAGGAGAGACCTGATATTTTTCCATAAATAGACACTCGGACTCTGCCCGGTGCATGGTGTTGGATTTTTTCAAAGCGCGGATACTGTGCAACCCAATATCAGGAATGCGCAGAAGATTCGCTTTTTTTTCTTCAAATACCGCTTTTGCACTCCCACAAAAAGCAATCAGATTTTTAGCCCGAGATGGGCCAATGCCTTCTACCATCGTCAAAGCGATGGCATACCGCATTTCTTCGTCGCGAATGTCCATAAGAACACAAAAGAAAAAAACGACGATAAAAAA
>JBMOFW010000031.1:0-18899 GCA_049318685.1 Flavobacteriales bacterium | reverse complement strand
CCGAAGTTTACACAGCCATCATTGTACAAACAAATCGCTGCCCACCCAAGTTTGCGCGAGTTGTATATGACTAAGTTGACCGGTGAAAATGTGATTGATCAAGCCTTCGCAGACAAAGTGAAAGCAGATTATGAATCACGTTTGGATGTTGCTTTTGAGAAATCAAAAACGTCTAACAAAACCTATGTGAAGCACTTCCTCGAAGAAACGTGGAAAGACATACGCAAAGCTACAGACAAGGATTTTGAAGCATCACCTGAAACAGGTGTGGATAAAAAGAAATTAGTTGATCTCGCCAAAAAGTTGAGCACTTTGCCGAAAGGCGAAAAATTCTTCAAGAAAACCGAAAAGGTATTTGAAGACCGCTTGGCGATGATTGAAAATGATAAGTTGGATTGGGCCATGGGCGAACTCCTCGCCTACGCTACATTGCTCGACGAAGGGCATCCTGTGCGCTTAAGCGGCCAAGATGTAGAGCGCGGCACTTTCTCGCATCGCCATGCCGTAGTCAAGACGGATGAAGACCAAGAAAAAGAATTTATCACCCTTAATTTACTGAATGAAAAGCAAGCTAAGTTGAGCGTGTTCAACAGCTTGCTCAGCGAATACGGCGTGCTTGGTTTCGACTATGGCTACGCCTTCGGAACGCCACAAGGCTTGACCATTTGGGAAGCGCAGTTTGGAGACTTCAACAATGGAGCACAAATCATCATTGACCAATTCCTCAGCGCAGCTGAAGACAAATGGGGCACTATGAATGGTTTGGCTATGTTCCTTCCTCATGGATATGAAGGTCAAGGTTCGGAACACAGTAGCGCCCGCCTTGAGCGCTTCTTGCAGCTTTGTGCTGAAAACAACATGCAAATTTGCAATGTGACTTTGCCGGCCAACTTCTTCCATTTGTTGAGAAGACAAGTAAAACGCGATTTCAGAAAGCCTTTGGTCGTATTTACCCCAAAGAAATTGCTTCGTTATCCAAAAGCAGTAAGTTCGCTGAACGATATGGCCAAAGGGCAATTCCAAGAAGTGATTAACGATACGCAAGTAAAAGCGAAGGACGTGGACACCATCGCCTTGTGCAGTGGTAAAGTCTGCTACGACATTTTGGAAGCCAAAGAGAAAAATGGAACGGGCGACAATATCGCGGTGATTCGATTGGAGCAATTGTATCCATTCCCTGAAAAGAATTTGCGCAAGATCCTCAGCGGATATAGCAAAGATGCCAAGTTGATTTGGGTGCAAGAAGAACCTGAGAACATGGGTTCTTGGTCATACATCATGCGTATGATGCGAAAAGACAATATTGATATCATTGCGCCTCCAGCAAGTGCATCACCTGCAGCAGGATCGCCGAAAGTGCATGAACGCAGACACAATGAAATGTTGAGCAAATTGCTCGGCCATTCCAACGTGAACGCCTAATTTTTTGAAAAGAAACGAGAACAATTTTAATAGTGCATTATGCCGATAATTGACATGAAAGTGCCCAGTCCGGGCGAATCGATCAGTGAAGTTCAAATAGCCAACTGGTTGGTTAAAAATGGTGATTATGTGAACAATGGTCAAGTGATCGCTGAGATTGACTCTGACAAAGCCACCTTGGAATTGGCTGCTGAGCAATCGGGCGTGATTACGATCAAAGCCGAAGCTGGCGCCACAGTAGCTGTAGGCGAAGTGGTTTGTGCCATTGATACCGATGCAGCTAAGCCTGAAGGAACTGCTGCGCCTGCACCAAAGACAGAGGCCAAGGCAGAAGCACCGAAAGCCGCAGCGCCGGCTCCCAATCCGATGCCAGCAGAAAAACCATCACACGTTACCGGACATCCATCTCCGGCTGCTGCCAAGATGATGACCGAAAACAACTTGACCTCGGCGCAAGTGAAAGGCAGCGGTCCGGGTGGACGTATTTTGAAAAGTGACGTTGCCGCTGCCCTCGCGGGTGGTATCGATACTAGCAATATTGAATCATGGGGTGGAAGTCGTGATCAACATCGTGAAAAGATGACCATGCTTCGCAAAAAAGTAGCTGAGCGTTTGGTGAATGTAAAAAACACCACCGCCATGCTCACTACTTTCAATGAGGTGAACATGAAGCCCATCATGGATCTTCGCGCCAAATACAAAGATGTTTTCAAGGAAAAACATCAAGTTGGTCTCGGATTCATGTCGTTCTTTACGAAAGCCGTATGTGAAGCGCTTCACCACTACCCTGCTGTGAATGCGCAAATCGACGGCAGTGAAATCGTATTTCACGATTACTGCGATATCGGAGTGGCCGTTTCAACACCAAAAGGATTGATGGTGCCAGTGATTCGCAATGCCGAAACCATGTCGTTGGCGCAGATTGAAAAAAGCATCGGCGACATGGCCAAAAAAGCCCGCGATGGAAAAATCACTGTAGATGATATGCAAGGAGGCACATTCACCATCACCAACGGTGGTGTATTTGGATCGATGCTTTCGACGCCTATTATCAACCCTCCGCAAAGTGCTATCCTCGGAATGCATAATATTGTGGAACGTGCAGTAGTAGAAAACGGACAGATCGTGGTTCGCCCGATTATGTACGTGGCATTGAGTTATGATCACCGCATCATCGACGGACGCGAAAGTGTTAGCTTTTTGGTAAAGGTGAAAGACATGCTCGAACACCCTGAAAGACTCATATTTGGAGGCAAAACGGCCGAAGAAGTATTGCTCGGTCTTTAGAATGACTTTAAATAAGGCAAATAGACGTATATCTGCCTTCGACGTATAATTTTGCGACGCTTTAAAAAGCACTACATATGGACTCACAAACCGCACACCTCTGGGATTATCTCCCCATTCTCATGATGGCTTTAGTGGCATTGGGCTTCGTCGTTACCACTATGGTGGCTACGCACAAGCTTGGCCCGAAGCGCAAATCCACCATTAAAAACGATGCATTCGAATGTGGAATTGAATCGCAGGGCAATGCTCGTGCGCCATTTTCCATCAAGTATTTCTTGGTGGCAATTCTCTTCGTTCTTTTTGACGTAGAGGTGATCTTTATGTATCCGTGGGCTGTTAATTTTAAAGAGCTTGGCGTTTTTGGACTGATCGAGATGTTCTCGTTCATGGCCTTGATGATTGTAGGTTTGATTTATATCATCCGCAAGGGCGCACTCAATTGGGAAAAATAGAACATTGTCGTTAGGAAATCTGTTGATTTCACAACACCAATATTTTCAACCGCATGGAAAATTCAATCGATATACATCCAAAACATCAGCCGGAAGGACTTGAGGGACAGGGATTCTTTGCTACGAGCCTAGACAAAGCCGTGGGTTTAGCCAGAGCGAATTCGCTTTGGCCTTTGCCATTTGCGACCTCTTGTTGTGGAATTGAATTTATGGCCACCATGGCCTCGCACTACGACCTTGCTCGCTTTGGCATGGAAAGGATGAGTTTCTCCCCTCGCCAAGCAGACTTGTTGATGGTGATGGGAACCATTTCGAAGAAAATGGCACCGATTCTCCGTCAAGTGTATGAGCAAATGGCTGAACCGAAATGGGTTTTGTGCATGGGAGCCTGTGCTTCGTCCGGAGGAATTTTCGATACGTATAGTGTGCTTCAAGGAATCGACCGTGTTATTCCGGTAGATGTATACATTCCGGGATGTCCTCCTCGTCCGGAGCAAGTGCTTGATGGTATCTCGAAAATTCAAGAATTGGCCAAAAATGAAAGTGTTCGTCGCCGCGACACTCCAGAATACAAACAAATGCTCGCCAGCTACGGCATCGAATAAAATGAGCGCATTGTTAGAAAAATTACAATCCAGATTGTCCGAAAAATTCGGCGAAGCCATCGTGGAATCAGCGATGGTAGTGGATTTCCCTGAATTCATTGTCACCAAAGCAAGCATTAACGATGTGTTGTTGTTCTTGAGAAAAGAAATGGGATTTGGCTTCCTCACTACGATGTGTGGTATTCACTTTCCAGACAACGCCGGAGCTGAGTTTGCTTTGATGTATCAATTGCACAACTTGCCCGCCAACGAGCGTGTTCGCATCAAGATTTTCATGGGTGAAAAAGACCTGGAAGTACCTACCATTACAGATATCTGGGCAGGTGCCAATTGGATGGAACGCGAGGCGTTTGACTTCTATGGCTTCCGCTTCAAAGGACATCCAAACCTTTCACGCATTTTGAATATGGATGAAATGAATTACCATCCAATGCGCAAAGAATATCAGCTCGAAGACGCTAGTCGTCACGACAAACAAGACAAATACTTTGGCCGTTAATCCCTGAATCCACGATGAAAGAGGAAAAAGCAGCAGTTACTCCTGAGGACAAGAAGAATTACACTACCCTCAACCTGGGACCTACCCACCCTGCTACGCACGGTATCTTCCAGAATATTTTGACCATGGACGGGGAAATCATCGTTGATTCTGTTCCCACCATCGGCTACATCCACCGCGCTTTCGAAAAATTGTCAGAGCGTCGCCCATACGGACAAATCACACCAATTACTGACCGCCTCAATTATTGCTCCTCACCGATCAATAACATGGGTTGGCACATGACCGTAGAAAAACTCATCGGTTGTGAAGTGCCAAAGCGTGCACAGTATATGCGTGTGATCATTATGGAATTGGCTCGTATTGCCGACCATATCGTTTGTGACACTGTCATCGCCGTTGACTCAGGAGCCCTTTCTGGTTTCTTGTATTTGTTTCAATGGAGAGAAAAAATATATGAGATCTATGAAGCCGTTTGTGGTGCGCGTTTGACCACCAATATCGGTCGTGTAGGCGGCATGGAACGCGACTTTAGTCCTGAGGTGATTGAAAAAATTCGCGAGTTTGTTAAAGATTTTCCAACAGCATTAGACGAATTTGATCGTCTTGTGACCCGCAACCGCATTTTCGTAGATCGTACAGTAAATGCCGGCCCAATCAGCGCAGAACGCGCATTGGAATACAGTATGACCGGACCAAACCTCCGTGCTGCAGGTGTTGACTACGATGTGCGTGTGATGAATCCATATTCATCTTATCAAGATTTCGATTTCCAAATTCCTGTCGGCGTGAACGGAGATACCTATGACCGCTACATGGTGCGCATGGGTGAAATGTGGGAGAGTTTGAAAATTGTAAAACAAGCGTTGGAAAACCTTCCGGAAGGCGGCTTCCACGCGGATGTTCCTGAGTTTTATTTACCGAATAAAGAAGATGTGTATTCCAAAATGGAAGCACTTATCTATCACTTCAAAATAGTGATGGGAGAACAAGACATTCCGAAAGGCGAAGTATATCACAGCGTGGAAGGTGGCAATGGAGAGTTGGGATACTACCTCATCAGTGATGGTGGTCGTACCCCATTCCGTTTGCACATGCGCCGTCCGTGCTTTATTTACTATCAAGCCTACGGTGAGATGATCCGTGGCGGAATGTTATCAGATGCGATCCTCACACTCAGTAGTCTGAATGTGATCGCCGGAGAATTAGATGCGTGACCTTTAAAAAAAGAAAATAATGGAGATCGATAACAGAGAGATCCGTTTTAGTGATGAAACCATGGCGGTGGTGAATAAAATCATCAAACGCTATCCTGAAGAACGCAAAAAATCAGCGTTGCTTCCGGTGCTGCACTTGGCGCAGGCTGAGTTTGATGGATGGTTGAGTCCAAAGACGATGGATTATGTCGCTGCAATTTTGGATTTGCAGTCCATCGAAGTATATGAAGTGGCTTCATTTTACAGCATGTTCAACCTCAAACCGGTGGGACGATGTCTCATCGAGGTATGCCGCACAAGCTCTTGTTGGTTGATGGGTGCTGAGGATGTCGTTCGCCACATCGAAAAGAAATTGAACATCACCGTTGGTGAAACCACCAAAGATGGTCAATTCACACTGAAGACAGTAGAATGCCTTGGCTCTTGCGGCACTGCGCCGATGATGCAAGTAGGCGCCGAATATCATGAAAACCTTACCCTCGAAAAAGTGGATCAATTGCTTGATCAATGGAAATCTGAGGGCAAACGAAGCAGATACTGCTAATCATGGGAAAGAAATTATTACTCGAACATATTGATGTACCGGGAATCAATACCTTGAGCGTTTATCGTTCGAAGGGCGGTTACAGTGCTTTGGAAAAAGCATTGAAAAACATGACTCCGGAACAAGTAGTAGAAGAAGTGAAAACCAGCGGACTTCGCGGTCGCGGTGGTGCAGGCTTCCCTACCGGAATGAAATGGAGCTTCTTGGCCAAACCAGCCGGTGTGCCGCGTTACCTCGTGTGCAATGCCGACGAATCAGAGCCGGGCACTTTCAAAGACCGGTATTTGATGGAGTACATTCCGCACTTGTTGATTGAAGGGATGATCACATCAAGCTATGCGCTTGGTGCACGAACGTCTTATATCTACATCCGCGGTGAGTATTTTTATGTAGCTAAAATTCTTGAGAAAGCCATTGAAGAAGCTTATGAAGCGGGCTTACTCGGTAAAAATATTTTCAACTCCGGTTTTGATCACGACTGTTACGTGCAAGTGGGCGGTGGCGCATACATCTGCGGAGAAGAAACAGCGTTGATTGAATCACTTGAAGGAAAACGTGGTAATCCACGTATCAAGCCACCCTTCCCTGCGATAGCGGGATTGTATGGTTGCCCAACTGTGGTTAACAACGTGGAAACCATTGCAGCCGTAGTGCCTATTGTCAATCAAGGTGGAGCTGCTTATGCGGCTATCGGCGTTGGAAAAAGCACCGGTACCAAATTGATTTCTGCTTCTGGTCACATCAAAAAACCGGGCGTATATGAAATTGAATTGGGTGTTCCGGTAGAAGAATTCATTTACAGCGATGAATATTGCGGAGGAATTATCGGCGATCGTCAATTGAAAGCGGTTGTTGCTGGTGGTTCTTCTGTGCCGATTCTTCCTGCGAATCTTATTCTCACCACAGCAAATGGAGAACCCCGTTTGATGACGTATGAATCCTTGGCTGATGGTGGTTTTGCTTCAGGAACCATGCTTGGTTCGGGTGGTTTCATCGTGATGGATGAAAGTACCAGCATTGTAAAAAACCTGTACACATTTAGTCGATTCTATCATCACGAAAGCTGCGGACAATGCAGCCCTTGTCGTGAAGGAACCGGTTGGATGGAAAAGATATTGCACAAAATTCTTGATGGAAACGGTACGATGTCTGACATTGATTTGCTTTGGGATATTCAAAGCAAAATTGAAGGAAAGACCATTTGTCCACTTGGCGATGCCGCTGCTTGGCCTGTAGCATCTGCTATTCGTCACTTCCGCGGCGAGTTCGAAGAATTTGTGCGTTCAGGAAAATCAATCAAAGACGTTAAACACTACTACAGACTTCGCGGAATGGCGGAGCCTGCATACTAGTAGACATTATAAAATAAATCGATGGCAAAAGTTACGATTGACGACATCACCATAGAGGTTCCCGACGGAACAACTATTCTTCAAGCAGCGCGCATGATCGGCGGAGATGTAGTTCCTCCAGCAATGTGCTATTACACAAAGTTGAAGACCAGTGGTGGATATTGCCGCTCTTGCTTGGTGAAAGTAGAGCAAGGATCAGAAAGAGATCCACGCCCAATGCCAAAGCCTGTGGCCTCTTGCCGCACTACGGTGATGGATGGCATGGTGGTGCGCAACAATACTTCACCAGAAATATTGGAAGCCCGCGCAGGTGTAGTGGAATTCTTGTTGATGAATCACCCATTGGACTGCCCTGTTTGCGACCAAGCCGGTGAGTGCAGTTTACAAGACCTCGGCTACCAACATGGTAAAGCCGGAACACGCTACGAATTTGAGCGTCGCGAATTCGAACGAATTGATATTGGAGATAAAATTCAATTGCATATGAATCGCTGCATCCTTTGCTACCGCTGTGTAAAAACAGCCGATCAGCTTACAGACGGCCGCGTTCATGGTGTAATTAATCGCGGTGATGTAGCCGAGATTTCAACGTATATCCAAAACAGCATCGATAATGATTTCTCCGGAAACATGATTGATGTATGCCCTGTAGGTGCGCTCACCGATAAAACTTTCCGTTTCAAAAATCGTGTTTGGTACACCAAGCCCGTTGATGCACACCGCGATTGCCCGACTTGTTCTGGTAAAGTGCGTTTGTGGTACAAAGGCGAAGAAGTGCTTCGTGTGACTGCTCGTAAAGACAAATACAACGAGGTTGAAGACTGGATCTGTAATGAATGTCGTTTCGATAAAAAGAATACGACGGACTGGGTAATCGAAGGTCCTTCACACATCGATCGCTCTTCTGTGATTTCAGCAAATCACTACGAAAGTTTGAAAGTATTGAAAGCCACTATCGATCGTCAACGGGCTGCTTTGCCGCACGGAGAGAAAGTGACACTCGGTCATGGCGCTCTCGACCCCAACAACGCTCCCAACCAAGGAGGAAAGAAATAATACTAAACGAAACCAGATATGGATCCGATCCTACTCTATAAAATTATTCTCGTAGTCATTGTGTTTGCGATTTCCCTCGCATTCGCAGCCTACATGACTTGGGGAGAGCGCAAACTTGCGGCGATTCTCCAAGACCGCGTTGGTCCAGACCGCGCCGGTCCTTTCGGATTATTGCAGCCGCTCGCAGATGGATTGAAGATGTTTATGAAGGAAGAAATGATTCCAAATCAATCCAACAAAATGCTCTTCATCCTCGGACCGAGCTTCTTTATGTTGACCGCATGCATGACGAGTGTTGTCATCCCTTGGGGCAATGGCATCACCATCGATGGCGTGACATATCCTTTTCAAATCACCGACATCAACATCGGCTTACTCTATTTGCTCGGCGTTGTTTCGATAGGTGTATATGGAATTATGATTGGTGGTTGGGCTTCCAATAACAAGTATTCTTTGATGGGTGCACTTCGCGCTTCTTCACAAATGATTTCGTACGAAGTGGCGATGGGGTTGGCCTTGATCGCTTTGGTGATGATGACTGGCACATTGAGCTTGGGTGAAATTGCTCGTCAACAAGACGAAGGATGGGCCAATATCGTATATCAACCCCTCGGATTTTTAATCTTCTTGATTTGTGCATTTGCAGAAACCAATCGTGCTCCATTTGACTTGCCTGAAAGTGAATCCGAATTGGTTGGTGGATATCACACTGAATATAGTTCGATGAAACTCGGTCTCTTCCTCTTTGCAGAATACATCAACATGTTCATCAGCTCTGCGGTGATCGCTACATTGTATTTTGGCGGATATAACTTCCCATTCCAGCATGAGTTAGGTTTGGAAGGCAATGCGCTCTCTGCTGTGCAAACAGTAGTTCTTTTTGGAAAAATCATCTTCTTCATATTTGTGTTCATGTGGGTACGTTGGACCTTGCCACGTTTCCGCTATGATCAGTTGATGAATTTGGGATGGAAAATATTGCTGCCTTTGGCCATTGCAAACATTTTCCTCACCGGAATAGGAATGTACATCTTTGGTAAACTCGGATAATATGGCACTTACAAACCGCGCCAAAACCATTACAGTTCGCGAACTCTCCTGGAGCGAACGCCTTTATTTGCCCGCGATCATCAAAGGGATGTTGATCACGTTAATGCACATTTTTAAGCGCAAGCCTACCGTGCGTTACCCTGATCAAGACAGAGCCATTGCGCCTGTGTATCGTGGACAACACGTATTGAAAAGAGATGAAGCCGGAGCCGAACGCTGCACCGCATGCGGCCTTTGTGCTGTTGCGTGTCCCGCTGAAGCCATCACTATGGAATCTGCGGAGCGTAAAAAAGGCGAAGAAAATCTCTATCGCGAAGAAAAGTATGCGAAGATTTACGAGATCAATATGCTCCGTTGCATCTTCTGTGGCCTCTGCGAAGAAGCCTGTCCGAAAGAAGCCATCTTCCTTACAGATCGTATCGTTCCGACAACATACAATCGTAGCGAATACATTTATGGCAAAGACAAATTGGTAGAAAGCATTGATCAGCCGATTGATGTTTCGAAACGTCAAAGCCCTCAAGTGCTTGAATTCAAACACGACAAAAAACATTACCACAATAGAACCTTCAAGGATAAAGTGATCAGCGCTCCAAAGCACCACTAATCATTTTCTCCTAAACCAACCATACCATTATGCTGACCGAATACGCTTTCTGGTTTTTATCCTTCCTGGCGGTGTTCAGTGCGCTTTACATGATTATTTCAAAAAATCCTGTTTATAGCGTGCTCTCACTCATCTTGACGTTCTTCTCTATCGCCGGACATTACTTTTTGCTCAATGCCCAATTCCTCGCTGCGGTACACATCATTGTGTATGCAGGAGCAATCATGGTTCTTTTCCTATATGTGATCATGATGCTCAACATGAATAAGCTCGAAGGAGAGAAAAAGTCCATGTGGATTCAAGGCCTCAGCGTTGTCGCTGGATGTTTGCTCGGTTTTGTTTTGTTGGCTGTAGTAAAACGCACCGACGAATTGACCGTCATCGCACAAGCCAACGCACAAGATGTAGGTTTGGTTGAAAATCTGGGAAAGACGCTTTATCGCGACTTTCTTCTCCCATTCGAATTGGCGAGTGTCTTGTTCCTTGCCGCTATGGTAGGTGCTGTTTACTTGTCTAAAAAAGAAATTGCCTAATGGAAATACTACACCACATTACTGTCAATCATTACCTCACATTGAGTGTAATATTGTTTGCCATTGGCGCCTTTGGCGTGATATTTCGTCGCAATGCCATCATCATGTTTATGTGTGTTGAGCTTATGCTCAATGCAGTCAACCTAGCATTGGTGACATTCTCCAAAATGTGGGGCGACACAGACGGGCAAGTATTCGTGTTTTTCATCATGGTCGTTGCCGCAGCCGAAGTTGCTGTAGGTCTGGCCATTTTGATGATGCTTTATCGCAACATGGATACGACGAATACAGATGTACTTGACGAATTAAAAGGATAAGAGAATTACTATGGAAAAATTAGTCTCACTCATTCCGCTTTTCCCGCTCATAGGATTTCTCTTTATCACCTTCCTCGGAAAAGGCCTTTCAAAAAACCTCATCGGCGGTATTGGCTCTGGCGCCATCTTCTTGTCGTTTGTGACATCCATTGCCGTGTTTTCCACACAATTGCACGGTGCACACCCGCACATTGTGAAAGTATTTGATTGGATCACAGCCGGCACATTCAACGTCGACATCGCCTTTATTGTTGATCCATTGAGCACCATTTATTTGCTCTTTATCACTGGCGTCGGTTTCCTCATTCACGTGTACTCGATTGGTTACATGCATGATGATGAAGGCTTCAATCGCTTTATTGCTTATCTCAATTTATTTGTGTTCTTCATGCTCATCCTCGTCTTGGGAGATAGCTATGTGACCATGTTCGTTGGTTGGGAAGGCGTTGGTCTTGCTTCATTCATGCTCATTGGCTTCTGGTACAAGGACATGAAAAACAATGATGCTGCGAAAAAAGCATTCATTATCAATCGTATCGGTGACCTTGGATTGATTCTCGGCATGTGTTTGATCTTCATGCACACGGGATCACTTTCTTATAACGAATTGTACATTGCAGAAAGCGGCATTAGCAGCCTTCATGGTTGGGAATTGCACGCTGCAGCTATATTCTTATTCATCGGTGCGATGGGTAAGTCAGCTCAAATTCCATTGCACACGTGGTTGCCCGATGCGATGGCCGGTCCCACACCCGTATCTGCGCTCATCCACGCCGCCACCATGGTTACCGCTGGTATCTACATGGTAGCCCGGAGCAGTGAGCTGTTTAGCATGAGCGATGTCGCTAGCAACGTGGTCACTTGGGCGGGTATGTTCACTGCCATTCTCGGTGCCACCATCGCCTTAACTCAAAACGATATCAAAAAAGTCCTCGCCTACTCTACCGTCAGCCAACTTGGTTTGATGTTCGTAGCGCTTGGATTGGGTGCATATAGCATTGCTGTTTTTCACGTGATCACACACGCTTTCTTCAAAGCATTGCTCTTCCTCGGTTCTGGTTCGGTGATTCACGGAATGGGTGGCGAACAAGACATCCGTCGCATGGGTGGATTAAAATCACATATGCCTACCACACACTGGACCTTTTTGATCGGTACTATTGCTATCAGCGGTATTCCTCCTTTGGCGGGGTTCTTTTCAAAAGACCAAATCCTCGCAGCGGCCTTCGAAAACAATATGTTGATTTTCGTATTGGGTTCGTTGGTGAGTGCTTTGACCGCATTCTATATGTTCCGTTTGTATTTCCTCACCTTCCACGGAAAATTCAGAGGAACACACGATCAAGAACATCATTTGCACGAGTCGCCCAAAGTGATGACTATTCCATTGGTGATCTTGGCTATTGCTTCTACCATTGGTGGCTTCATGGGTTTCCCACATGAACTTGGTCACTCAATGCATGTAAGTCATTGGTTGGATCATTTCCTCGAAGACACTATTGTGATGAATGCCATGAGCATGCACCTCGACACCGAGATCATATTGATGGTTGTAGCCACGCTTGTTGCTGTATTGAGCACATGGTATGCTTGGAATAAATACAAAAACAAAGGTGAATTGGCCTTGGAAGACAATCAAATCAAACCAGGTCTTCACCGCATATTATTCAACAAATACTATATCGATGAATTGTATGATAAAGTAATTCGCACCCCATGGGACAAAATCAGTGTGTTCTTCAGCTCTATTGTAGAACATCATTTTGTCGATGGATTAGTGCGTCAGGTATCACAAATTCCAGCCGGCCTGGGCTCAGTGCTCCGATTGGTTCAGAATGGTAAAATGGTATCTTATATCTTGGCGATGATTGCCGGATTGATTATCATCCTATTCACTTTGTTATAATTAAAGAATCTCACTATACCGCATGTTAACCATTGCACTCATCGCTATTCCGCTGATCATGTCAGGAGTTATTTTCCTGGCGGGTGCCAACTTGTCGAAAACACTCGCGTTGGCAACCACCTTGATACAGCTCGCACTCACCGGATTTGCTGCTTGGCAGTTTAGCCAAGGGCAACTCGAATTGCTCACTTTCGATCAAGGTTGGATCGGGCCACTCGGCATTCACTACCATTTCACATTGGATGGTATCAGCTTGATTTTGGCCTTACTTTCTGCCATTGTAAGTCCGTTGATAGTGTACAGCACCTTCGGTAAAAGCATTAAAAACCCACACATTTACTACAGTCTCATCATGATGATGATTGCAGCCATGATGGGTGCATTCACCGCTGCGGATGGTTTGTGGTTTTATATTTTCTATGAAATTGCATTGATCCCGATTTATTTCATTGTACTCAATTGGGGACATGGCGAACACCGTGCGGCTATTACTTTAAAATTCTTTGTCTACACCATTTTCGGTAGTTTGTTCATGTTGGCATCATTGCTTTATGTGTATCAACATACCGCTCCGCATTCATTCGCTTTCTCCGCCTTGTATGAAGCCGGCAAATCGTTGAGTGGTGTGGAACAAGGCTTGGTTTTCGCAGGCTTCTTTATTGCCTTCGCCGTGAAAATGCCCGTATTTCCATTTCACACTTGGCAGCCTTCTACCTATAACGCAGCGCCTACAGCCGGCACTATGTTGCTTGCCGCCATTATGTTGAAAATGGCCACCTACGGATTGATTCGCATTGCACTGCCCATGGTTCCAACTGGAGTTGCTGAATATGGCACTTGGGCCATGGTGCTTTCGGTCATGGGTATCGTTTACGCCTCGGGTGTTGCTATCGCACAGAAAAAATACAAATTGCTCATCGCCTATTCTTCTATTGCTCACGTCGGTTTGATTTCAGCCGGTATTTTGAGTGGCAACTCTCAAGGTGTACAAGGCGGTTTGTTTGAAATGCTCTCTCACGGTATTCTAGCAGTAGGCCTTTTCTATGTGTATGATATTCTAGAAAGTCGTTTTGGTCACGATGACATGGCCAAGATGGGCGGCATTCGCGATGTGAATCCATTGTTCGCCTTCTTGTTCTTTGCCATCGTAATGGGTTCTGTAGCCTTGCCATTCACCAGCGGATTTGTTGGCGAATTCTTGTTGCTTGTAGGACTTTTCCAATACGGATGGGTGTTCGCTTTGTTTGGAGGACTCACCGTTATTCTTGGAGCTGTGTATATGCTCCGCGCTTTCCAAACAATGATGTTGGGTCCGGCGAATGAACGTTCGGTTTCTTTCGCGCCACTCACCACTCAAGAAAAAACCATTCTCGCCATCATTGTTATTTTGGTGATTGCCCTTGGTATTTTCCCTGCTCCATTGATGGAGCTTTCCAATTCAACCGTTGAATCTATTCTTGCAACTATTCACTGATGAAAGAGCTACTCATCACTTCGCTTCTCGGCATAGGTGTTCTTGCCTTTGATATTATCAAATTGCGCAAAGCCGTATTGCCCCTAATCATTGTGGGCTTGCTCGCTACCATCGGTTTCAGTCTGATGGATTGGGGCATGAATGAAAATCCATTTGCCAACAACATGTTGATGATGGACAATTACGCATTGTCATTCATCATTCTCATTTCAGGCATCGCCATATTCTGGTTGTTGATGACTATCGAGCATTTCAAAAACAACACCGGTCGTGTTGATTTATATGCTCTGGTGGCCTTTAGTTTGGCCGGTGCGATGATTCTTTCATCATACACCAACATGGTGATGTTGTTTTTGGGTATTGAGATTCTCAGCATTCCGATGTATGTGCTTGCCGCAAGCGACAAGCGCAGCATGCTTTCCAATGAAGCTGGTTTCAAATACTTCTTCCTCGGAGCCTTAGCGAGTGCTATTTTACTCTTTGGAATTGCGTTGGTCTATGGTGCTACCGGAAGTTTTGATTTGGCTTCTATTGGAAACACACTTTCTACCAATGGCGCCGGTACCATGTTTACCGCAGGATTATTGATGATCCTCGTAGGTTTTGCATTCAAAGTATCTATTGCTCCTTTCCAATTCTGGACCCCGGATGTATATCAAGGTGCACCCACAGCCATCACCGCATTGATGGCAACGATCGTGAAAGCTGCCGGATTTGCAGCCTTGTTCCGCTTGTTTGGTTCAGCATTCAGCCCGGCTATAGATTTTACCACCAACATTATCGTTGTGCTTGCTGCTTTGACATTAGTAGCTAGCAATAGCATGGCTGCTATACAAACCAATACAAAGCGTTTGTTGGCGTATTCATCCATTTCGCACGCTGGATTCATGTTTGCCGCGTTGATTGCGATCAACACGATTTCAGCCAGTGTATTGATGTATTACATCCTTGTGTACAGCATTGCTTCTTTGACCAGCTTTATGGTGTTGGATCAAGTAGCCAAAATTCAAAATGGTGCCGAAGGATTTGATGCATTCAAAGGATTAGCGAAACGCAATCCTGTTATGGCAGGCGCCATGACGCTCGCGCTGTTCAGCATGGCCGGTATTCCACCGCTTGGTGGTTTCATGGCCAAGTATTTTGTGATCAGTGCAATGGTAGATGCTGGCCAAATCTGGTTAGTGATCGTTATGGTGCTCACAAGTGCGATTGCCGTTTATTATTACCTGAAAATCATCATCGCCATGTTCACTCCGATAGAGAATGCCGGACGCATCGTTGTCGATCGCATTCAGCATATTCTATTCATTGTATTTAGCATAGCATTAGTTGCTTTGTTCTTCTTGGCGGCACTTGTTTAGGAATGAGGAGTGAGGAGTGAGGACTTAGTGGTCTGAAACTTTATTGAAAAAAGCCTCGCGCTCTTCCGGGCTCATCGTTTTAAACTTATCGAACATTCTATTCTTTGGGGAACATTGATTGTGGCGTCGTCCTTGCTTTCCCTTCATGCCGCCGAAGCCACTGAAGAGGATTTTACTGAGCACAAACAGTCCTATCGCTTGCCAAAAGGTGATGGTTGTTAGTCCAAATATCACTGGCATTAACCAATTCCATAGATACATTAGACCATATCCCAACGCGGTCACAAATACTATTGGCAATAGAATAAATAAAGGCCAGAATTTTTTGAATTTCGGGTTCATTTCTTAATCATTTAATTCGTTATACAATTCATTTAATCGGCTTCGTAAATGCTTTATAGCATATCCTTTTCGACTGATAATCGTTTTGAGATTTTCACCTTCAGCGTCCGCTATTTCTTGTAAGGTTTTGTCTTCAATTTCATTTTGAATAAAAACGCTTCTTTGCTTTTCGGGCAACTCCTTCAACGCCTTTAATAGTGCACTTTGAATAGCTTTCTGAAATAGTTGAGCCTCAGGATCAGGATTCGCATCAGCCATCAACAGCTCTCGAATTTCCCACTCCCCTTCTTCATTCTGAAAACTTTGGTCTTCCAAACGATCAGGAGAATTCTTTCTAAAAGAATCCGTAATTCGATTTCTAGAAACAGAAAACAGCCATCCGCTAATACTTGTGATATCCTCTAATCCACTAAGGTTACTTAACTGATACCAGACATCTTGCAAAATATCCTCCGCATCCTCGTCGGAATCGACTCTATTGCTAATAAAAGCCTTGAGTCGACGACCATAGGTCTGTACGATGTTGGCTATTTTATTTGATCTCTGTTCAGCGCTCATATCGAGTGTCATGTAAAGGAAGACGAATCAAGACTAGTTTTACTTTAAAAAAAGTAAACTATTTGAAATATACTGAATAGTTACAAATGAAAGCCTTCTGAAAATGATTTTAGGTGGTGCTTTGTTTGGCACAGTCCTATTCTTCACTTGGCCAATTCTTTTGGTCGTATTTACGCTGAAATTCATCTTTACTCCTTTCGGTATGGGTAGAATGATGTGGATGAATCGTGCGCGACATTTCGGTCCGATGGGCGGTAGGCACTCATACGCATTTGCTGATAAAATCAGAAATATGAATGAGGAAGAATACACGCAATTCAAATCGCGCATGGGCAACAAATGTTGCTAATCCACAGAATCAATAACCATTTTAGAGAATAAAAAGATGAACAAAAAATCCAAATTCGCCATTGGCTTCATTAGTGCAGCCATTGCTTTTATCACACTTTCACTCACCGTTGGCAGACATCACATGCATCAGCATCAGCCTCACCCATGTCACCAGCATCACACCGAACAGTCAACGCAGCCTTAACGGGCTGTTTTGGCTGTAGGCTATAAGCTGTAGGCTTTAGGCTCTAGGCGTTAAGCAGGATTGTTTGATACTTACTTCAAACATCAAACATCATACTTAGTAAAGCAGGTCCCCGTAGTTTCCTCGCTTTTGAAGTTTGAGGTCTTTGAGCATTTGTGACTTGATGTTGAGCTGAAACATGTATGACTTTCTCAAACCGAATGGCACCCACGTGGCGCTGAATTCCCAACAGTGCAAATCAACGGTGGCTCCAATCGTAGTAGTGGTCAATTTCTTGGTTTCAAACTCATATCCGGAATCAAAATTGACAGATACTTTTTGCATCACACTAAAGCTTCCACGGAATGTGGCGCTTTGAACATATTTCGAATCAAATTGCAAGGTTTCGCTATTCCACGACTTAGACAACCGAAGATTGTAATTCAAATCCAATGTCCAAGGAATGGTCAAATCCACCAATCTGTCTTTGTTCTCATTGACATATTCATCCTGCGCTTGACTGCGGTCTTTTGAAGCATCGCCACCTCCTTTTTGTCCACCACTCAAGCGCGTGCTCAATGCAAACGTAGTTCCTTCCATGCGCAAGAAATCGCCATTTTCCCAGACATACTTCTGCACATCGCGCCCCAACGTATCCACTTGGTACATGCTGTAGGAGCTGCTATAGGTCAATGTCGTATTCTTCGCTACTGTAGTAAACGCATTCAATGAAATATTACTCCAATTGAGCGAGTCGGCCAACGTATTGTAGGAGACATTCGTCCGAAAACTCTCAATAATCTTCACTTTTTTATAGGCAATCTTCGCACTGCTTTTATCCCGAATCTTGGCCTCCACATTTTGCGTTATCCCAATATTCAAATTGAATCGCTCTTTGGAATCGACCGGTTGATAGCGCGCCAAGTCCCATTGACTATACCCCATGAATTCGCCATCTTCATCATAATATCCATAAATTTGATTGGTAGAAAATGGCGTATAGCTCACACCTACATTGGGCTGCACCAAGTGACGCACCGCGCGCAAATTGCGATCAGCATTCTTCAATGTATACGTTCCGTACCACCGCCAATTCAGTGTACCGCCAGCGTTCCAATTGAAATTTTGTCGAAAGCCATATAACGTATCCGTCACGCCCACGTTATTTTCCAACCGCTTTTGAATGTATTTGAAGGTCCACAACCATGTACCATTCACACTGGGATTGAATGAAAAACCACCCGGCATTTTAATACTCGTCGACAATCCCCCGGTGTAGCTCGCACCATTGCGCGATACACCATTCAGGTATTCCAAATTATTCATGCGAAATTGATCCTCGGTGGTCGATACCGTATTTTCCAAGGCACCACTTGCATTAAAACCGATCGGATTGCGCACAAAGATTTTCTTGAAAATATTCACACGCGACATGGTCAAGGAAACGGATGGTACGGTAACCGATACCACGCGTGTTTGCGTGTTCTGCGTATGATTAGCACTCACCCCCATGATGAATGGTGTGCCCGGAAACGTTTTATTCCACTGCAACGACGATTGAAATGTACTGGACAAGAAGTCCTGCTGTGAGCTATTTAGATTATTGGTAAAATTTTTACTCGAACCCAAATTGACTGCTGCAGAAAATCGCGAATTCGGTCGTGCTTTCGCATCTTGGTAGTGATTCCATTGCACATTGAATGTTTTCAGCACCGCATCGGTGCTGAGCTCTTCAATGCCGGTTTTGCTCACGGTGCGGCTCACATTGAAATTACCCGAGTATTTATAGATTTTTTTATA
>JBMOFW010000030.1:0-18947 GCA_049318685.1 Flavobacteriales bacterium | reverse complement strand
CAACTCCCACTTCATTTGGTTGTGCTGATTCCTGCTACCGACAACCGTCCGGGAATGAACGCCCTGTGTCCTCAAGATATCATTACAATCAGTGATGGCACCACAGTAGAGGTATTGAATACCGATGCAGAGGGTCGTTTGATTCTCGCCGATGCATTGGTGTATGCGAAAAAATACAATCCGGAATTGGTAATTGATTTGGCGACGCTCACCGGTGCTGCCGTTCGCGCTGTAGGCAGCATTGCCAGCGCTACTATGGGAACTGCGGATCAAAAGGTGATGGACAAGCTAGCCGACAGCGGCATGAAAGTGTGGGAACGCACCGTTCAATTTCCGATGTGGAAAGATTATGGAGATGAAATGAAAAGTGATATTGCCGATTTGAAAAACCTCGGTGGAGGAAACGCCGGACAAATCAGCGCAGGAAAATTCCTCGAGCATTTTACCGACTATCCATGGATCCACATTGACATTGCAGGTCCTGCTTACATCAATAGTTCAAATAGCTATCGCACCAAAGGTGGCACTGGCGTAGGCGTGCGTATGCTTTATAATTTCATCAAAGAAAATTACTCCAAGTAATTTTCACTAAAACAAAGAATGTATGTCCGAAAGGAAAGACGATAAACTTCGCGTGGCCATTACTAGTGGCGACCCGAATGGAGTAGGACTCGAAACCATTATGAAAGTGTTTTCTGATCCGCGCATGACCGAACAGATTACGCCCATCATTTATGCCCATCCGGAAGCCATCAAATTGACCAAGAAAGCAGCGAATATTGAAGAATTTCAATTCAACAGTATTCAACAAGCAAGTGAAGCATTTCCGCGCAAGGTGAATTTGGTCAATGTGTGGAAAGAATTCAAAGGACTGGAATTCGGAAAAGCGACCAAAGAAGCCGGAGAAATGGCCTTTCGCAGTTTGGAAGCCGCTACCAATGACCTCGCCTCAAACAAGGTCGATGTTTTGGTGACAGCACCCATTAACAAAGACACCATCCAAAGTCAAGACTTCAATTTTCCAGGACATACCGAGTACTTGGCCAAAATAGCAGGCACAGAAAAAGTGCTTATGTTTTTGGTGAGCGACACCTTGCGTGTTGGTATTGTTACCGGACACTTGCCGCTCAAAGATGTTTCTGCAGCCATTACGAAAGATAAAATTCATGAGAAATTAAAACTCATGGAAGAGAGCTTGGTGAAAGACTTTGGTATTACACGTCCGAAGATTGCCGTGTTGGGATTGAATCCACATGCTGGCGACAATGGATTGCTCGGCACAGAAGAAAAAGAAGTGATTCTTCCGGCTATTCGTGAAGCTGCGGAGAAGGGCAGTTTGGTCTTTGGTCCATTTGGCGCCGATGGATTCTTCGGCAGTGGAACCTATAAACATTACGACGCTGTATTGGCGATGTATCATGATCAAGGATTGGCTCCATTCAAAGCGTTGGCATTCGATAATGGTGTCAATTTCACCGCCGGCTTACCTATTGTGCGCACCTCGCCCGATCATGGCACAGCATACGACCTTGCCGGAAAAGGTGTTGCCGATGAAACCTCTTTGCGCAGCGCCATTTTCTTGGCTTGCGATGTATACAAGCGTCGAAGAGAATACCGCGAATACGGTTTGAATCCATTGCAAAAGCAAGACATCAAAGACAAAGACGATTACAGAGAGTGATCATTCGCATTTTAACCATAGGAAAAACATCGACCCCTTACCTCAAGCAAGGGGTCGATGTGTATTTGGGCCGATTGAAGCATTATGTCAAATTAGAATATCTAGAATTGGCTGATGTGTCGGTGAAAGAACGCACCAAGCAAAAAGAAAAGGAAGGCGAATTGATTTTAAAAAACATCAAAGCCGACGATTTCTTAATTCTCTTAGATGAAAATGGCAAGAATCCGACTTCTCGCGAGCTTGCCGATTTTTTTCAGAAAAAAATGAATGCAGGCACCCGTTGTATCGTCTTAGTCATCGGAGGTGCATTCGGTTTTAGCGAAGAAATTTATGCCCGCGCAGATTATCAATTGAGCTTTAGTCGAATGACTTTCTCTCATGAAATGATCCGTCTCTTTCTTCTTGAGCAGGTTTACCGGTCATTTACAATAATAAAAGGAGAGAGTTATCATCATGATTGATTACTCAAACACCACGCGTGTAACGCCTCGTTGACCGCCTTTTTCAAAAACAATCGAATACAATCCGGGTGACTTTTTCGCAATGGTGAAGATGTGTTCGCCTGGAGCTAAGTTGCTCTGATTAATTACTTCAACCAATTCACCAAGCGCATTGTAAAGACGAATGGTCGTCAATTCATTTTGATTCGCGAAATAGCGCAAAGTAGCGTCTCCGGCAGTTGGATTTGGATACACACCAAACACAAATGAAGGAGTCAATTCATTGATGCCAACAAAATTGCCTGTAGTATCCGATGCAGAAATATTGATATCATCAAGGAAAAGATTATTTCCACCACGACCGGTGAATTCAAATTTCACACGAAAACCATCCGTCATCCATTCTTCATTTTTCAAGATCAAGGTCTCTCCGCCCCATTGTGTTTCCAAGGTTGGCGTGAATTGACTGTTGGTGGCATTGCCTGTAGGCAAATTGGTGAAGCCTGTCATGGTGCGACGAACGCTCCATGTTTGGCCACAGTCGCCACTTACAGAAATACGTAAACGATCTTCCGTTTCTGTGTTTTTGTTGGCATAAGACCAGCGATACGCCAAGAATATGGTATCCATTGCACTCATGTCATATGTTGCGCTCAGCAGTTCATCAATATTTTCAGATGTTGTATTGCTATAATTGCGCAGTTTTAAACTTCTGTCCCCGCTATACGACGCGCTTGGCGTGATTTCCCATGTCAAATCTTGGTTGGTATTAAACCAAGCCCAATTATTATTAGGCCATGTTCCTTCAAACCCTTCTTCAACTGGAGGGTTATTTTGACCATATTCAAACACCGTTACCAAATCCGTCCAAGTTTCTGTAAGGGTTGTAGGACCATTTGAAACTGTCATGGTCACCGTGTACGTTCCTGCATTGGCATAGACGTGCGTAGGATCTTCCATCTCGGTTGGATCAGTTCCCGAAATAATCGTTCCATCACCAAAGTCCCAAGTCCAGTTATTTACACCATGATACGATCGATCGTGAAAATTGAATGTTTCACCTACGCATCCCACGTTGCGATCAATACTAAACTTGGCCTCACACAAAGCGGGATTGGTAACACCTGTAGCAAGCAAATTCGAAGCGGTGATCAATGAATTACGCTCCGCAACATTACTTAATAACGCAGCACGCATGCGTGTACGTTGACCTTCAGTAAACATGCGTGAGCAATAACTATACTCCATGTAATTCTGTACATTATCTATCTCACTGCCGCATGAAGCGCCGTCGAGATCGCAAATGGTGTATCCAATGGTGTTCGGCGTATCGTCAACGTTATCGTCCCAATCGCAGTTTTGAGCATCACCCGGACTGTTTGTCGGACCCCAAGTATGCATCAAATTGAGCCAGTGACCGGTTTCATGGGTCAATGTGCGACTGCGTCCCACATTTGATGCACCAATTGAGCCCGTATAATCGTAGCGCAATACGATCCCATCAGTATTGGCACCCCAAGGACCAGAAACATTCGAAGGAAGGAAGGTGTATCCGGCAGTTCCATCGCCGGCATCTGCGCATACCCAGATATTCATATACATATCGCGTGGCCAAATAGAAAGCGACTTCATTTGCTCGCCCCCTTCTGTGGTTAATTCGCTTTGAACACGATTGATTCCACTGTGGCAGTTGCCATCCGGATCAAGCGATGCCAATCGAAACTCAATGCCAATATCCGCCGCAATGTCTTCGAATGCATTGACGATTACCGACGTGTCTGCATTTTGTTTGCGGAAGTCGCGATTGAGAATGTACATCGCATCGTAGATCTGATCATCAGAAATGTTTTCAGGTCCGTTATTATGGATAATATGAAAAACAACAGGAATGGTGTAAATAGTCTGCCCACCTCCGCGGTTTTCCTCATAGGTGGCTGTTTCCAACTCCAATTGACGCGCAGCCTCTTCCACCTCGGCTTGACGGAGGAAATTCTTTTGCATTAATGCATGTTGCTGCGCTGTGTGACCACAGTAGCGTGTGTTGTCCGGAGATTGGGCCATTGCGGCCAAATTCGCTACTGAGAGAAGCGAAAAAAGGAGTACAAGTCTTTTCATTACAGGCATTTATGTCTGAGGGCGGCTAATATAGCCCCGATTTCGGCAAACAATACCATTCTCGGGCTATTTACCCTAATGGAAGGCTTGGAAGGGAAAATTAGGATTGCAAGTCAAACAAGTATATTTGTGAAGTGAACCTATACAGCAATAAGCAACGTTGGAAAATCTTCCTTTTCGCCATCGCGATCATTATCGTAGCAATAACGCTGTGGTATAGCAATCACATCGCAGATAAAATTCGCGTTGAAGAACGTAAAAAGGTAGAACTCTGGAGTGCCGCCATCCAGCGGCGTGCAGAATTGGTATCATTCACCGAAAACTTGTTTGACAATCTCCGCAATGAAGAGCGCAAAAAAGCCGATCTCTTGGCCAAAGCGTATAAAATCCTTTCAGATCCGGAAGACCAAAACGATCTTACGTTTGTTACAGAATTCATTTGGGGTAACAACACAATCCCTATTCTCATTTATGATGATAAAGGAGTTTTAAGCAATTCAGCAAATCTTCCCCCAGAGCGAGAAAACGACAAGGCGTATATCGATTCGTTGTATCAAGTCATGAAAAACAAATACACCCCCATCCGCTTTCTGGAAGTGGGAATGAAAGTGTATTACAATGACAGCTACATTTTTATGGAGCTGCAGCAAAACATGGACGACCTCATCAATACCTTCATTGATGAAACGGTTATCAATAGTGCGTCTGTTCCTGTTATCGTCATGGATAGCACGCAAACCAAAGTGCTTCGCCATGGCAATATCGATACGCTAACCATTGCCACACCAGCGTTGCTCCAGCAAAAATTGGACGATATCAAAAAGAACATCACTCCAATTACAATCAATCTTCCCGGGCAGGGCAAGCAAATCATTTTCTACGAAGACTCTGAAGTGTTGCAGCAATTGCAAATGTTTCCCGTATTTCAGTTAATTTTAATTGGGGTCTTTTTGGTGATTAGCTATTTGATTTTCTCTACATTCAGAAAGGCTGAGCAGAATCAAGTTTGGGTGGGTATGGCCAAAGAAACGGCGCATCAACTGGGGACTCCCCTTTCCTCGTTAATGGCGTGGTCTAGTTTATTGGAAAGTCAAGGCGTCGATAAATCCACGTTGTTGGAATTGAATAAAGATATTGATCGATTAAACACTATTACGGATCGTTTCTCCAAAATTGGATCTGTGCCCGACTTACATGCGACTGATTTAGAAGCCGCGGTTCGCAGCGCTTTCGATTACCTCGAAAGCCGTGTTAGTCGACGTGTTAAATTTTCCATTTCTTGTGATACGCCAGGAATTGAAACGCCTTTGAACCTTCCTCTTTTCGGTTGGGTGATTGAAAATTTGGTAAAAAATGCAGTGGACGCCATGGATGGTGAAGGCACTCTACACGCGCGCATTTTTGCAGAAGATGGTAGTCCATGCATTGAACTTACCGATAGCGGAAAAGGCATATCAAAGAATAAATGGAAAACGGTTTTTCAACCGGGTTTTACCACCAAGAAACGCGGCTGGGGACTTGGGCTTAGCCTTGTGAAACGAATCATTGAAAATTATCACAGCGGGCGGATTTATATATCGCACAGTGAGCCTGGAAAAGGCACGACCTTCCGCATTGAATTCGCGAAATAGGTTATTAGGTTGAAACGTTTCTAGGTTTCCTTACCCCAATGACTTAACAAGAACGAAGTCATCCATGACGAAGTTGTTGCCGATATCGAGGACCTCTTCGCGGCGAAGCACGAAGCCATTGGCTTTGTAAAAATTAAGTGCCGGATTGTATTTGTTTACATTTAGTTCTAGTTCGTTTCCTCCCCTAGCGACAACTCGGCGACATACTTCTTGAAGCAATTGTTTGCCTAACCCTTTACCGTGTTGATCGACCTCGACATAAAGTTTGTGTAATCGCCAAATTCCTTGTTGATTCCGACCATAACATGCAAAACCGACTGAACGTTCATTCGGTTTTATTAATAAAAACTCACATCCTTCATCCTGCATTTGTTTTTTCAAAGAATCCACGCCGTACATTTTATCCAGCATGAATTCAATTTGCTGAGAAGAAATAATATCCTTATACGATATGGGCCAAATGCGATGGGCAATCTGTTGAATTTCTTCAATATCCTCTAATGATGCAGTGTATATCATCCGTGCATCGTTTCTTTCCGACCGTATTTTTCCATCAATTCGCCTTCGAATTCGAGGAATTCTTGCCAGCGCTTATCGACATCTACACCGTGACCATATTTGCGAGCAAAACTGATGAACGTCGTATAGTGATCCGCTTCACTGGCCATAAGTCCGTGATAGAATTCACGCAGTTCAGGATCGGCGATTTCTTGGCTAAGAATGCGGAAACGTTCGCAGCTGCGCGCTTCGATCATAGCGGCAAAGAGCATATTATCGACGAAGTATTGCTCACGGCTCCCACCGCCACGTTTGATGAAGGCTGCCAAATCGTGTACATATTCATCACGGCGCTCGCGGCCGAGTTCGAAGCCTCGTTTTTGAATTTCCTCGTGAACCATACCGAAGTGTTCCATTTCTTCGCGTGAAATGCGCACCATTTCGGCTACGAGGTCTGGATATTCTGGGTAGCGGACAATATTTGAAATGGCGTTACTCGCTGCCTTTTGCTCGCAATAGGCGTGATCGGTCAAGATTTCAGCCAAATTCTTTTCCACGATGTTTACCCATCTCGGATCTGTAGGAAGTTTGAGTCCGAGCATTACTTTCTTCGTTTCCATAGAGCAAAGATAGCAGTCTAAACCGCTTTCTCCGGGAGAATTGCATTCAGGAGTCGCTCAAATAATGGAATGAACCATACAAAGACGAGGACACCGAAAATATTGAAGAGCATGTGGCCATTGGCTACGGCTCTTTCAATATGAGCACCGGCGCTGATCCATTGCACCAACGCTACAAATTGATCAAAAAGGACAAGACCAAGAATGATCGAAAGCAAATTAAATATCAAATGAAACAATCCCGTTTTAATGGCCTGACGTGACCCTTTGATTGTAGCGAGCAATGTATCACTGCATGTGCCGAGCTCGGCACCAAGCATGACCGCCAAACCACCAGCCAGACTAAGCAATCCTTTTTTACTGAGAATAATGGCAATACCCACGGTCGCTGAAGAAGATTGAATTACCAATGTCACCAATGCACCGATCAAAGAGCCCGTCACAGGACTCTCCGTTTTCTTGAGCCATTCCAAAAAAGTAGGATGGTCCTTTAGCGGTTCAACTGCATTCTCCATGGTGAACAAACCAAAGAAGAGCACACCGAAAAACAAGAAAATTTTACCCGTATTATTGATCTTCTCCGATTTCGAAATCATCAACAAAACAAATCCGAAGGCCAATAAGATCGGCGAATATTTTGACACATCCATCGCGATGATTTGACTACTGATTGTGGTGCCAATATTTGCTCCCAAAACAATTCCCATGGCTTGTCGAAAAGTGAGCAATTTGGCATTGACAAAAATGATGGTGATGATGATGACGGCAGAAGAAGAATCGAGCAAGGTGGTCACCACAGTACCGGTGATTAAGGCGTAGAACGTATTCTTTGAAAATCGTTGAATCCAATGTTTGGCCGAATCACCCAGCGCCGTTTGAATCGTTTCAGAGAGATTCATCACGGCATACATAAAGAGCACCAGGCCGGCTAGTATGGGGAGGAGGATTTCAATCATATATACAAGTGTATTGCGTAACTATCAAAAGACGCCTAGGTATATCAACAGCACCCTAAGCCCATGCTATGAAATAGTTAAGCCCACGAAACCATAAAAAAAACCGCCCCAATGGGGCGGCTTTCAATTCCTTAATAGAACTCGGATTAGTGAGCAACAACCACAGTGTGGTTTTCTACTGAACCGTTGTTCATCACTTTGACACTGTAAACACCATTTGGCAATTCAGTTGAGTCGAAAGTGTATAGTGTGCTAGCCACTTCGTTGAGCTGAGCAGTGTGAACCAATTTACCGCTCATATCATAGATAGACACTTCGGTTTTACCGGTTGCATTCTGACCAAATTGAAGGTTCAATTGTGCAGTAGCTGGATTTGGATAAACAGTAGAAACAGCTTCCTGATTGAGTAATTCGTTTATACCAACTTGTTCTGCTCCGTCAACTACCAAAGAGAAAGAGTCAAACAAAATAGAAGAACCGTTGGTTGAGTAACCATTAACTCCAATCACGTGAGCATCGCCATCTGTGTAAGCTGACAAATCCACTGTAATTTCAGCGTAATCAGGTCCAATAGAAGCAGAATCTGTTGCATAAACAGCATACAATACTTGGTCGTCGATAAACACGTCGCAACGATCTTCGCCACCATCTGATACGTTACCTACTTTCACATAAAAAGAAAGAGAAGCGCTTGTACCGTTGGCGATAAGTACTTGTTGTGAAATGTGACCAAATTCTACAGCCGTACCTGCACCACCAAACCAAGCGTAGAAAGTACCCTCTTGTGGAGCGCAACCACCTCCGCAATCGCCGCAAGAAGCATCACAAAGTGGCGTACCGAAAGTAGTTGACGATTCTGCCCAGCCGTAACCGACCATGATACCATCTTCAAAACCAGGATTGATCAATTGGGCATTCATTGAAGCTGCGAGCCCTAAAGCAGCAAGTGTAAGAGTAAAATTTTTCATGCAGTTGATTTTTTGTTATGTCACAAAGATAGCAAAAGAGGGCAAAGGGCAAATGCCAAAGGTTGAAGACTGAAGACTTTTGCTTGAAGCCTGCAGCTCTTTATCTTTTACGACGTGGCTTTCCTGATCCTCCTCCGCGATTTTGCCTTGGTTTTGCTTCTTTTCCGTAACGAGGGTTTCGCTTGATTTTGGAATCCTCAAAACGAATAGCCGGCATCTTTTCCCATGTCAAGCCTTCTTCCACCAACTCATAATCCAACGTCCGTTGTTGAATATCACCACCAATTACCCGAATCTTCACCTTATCTCCCATGTGATATTCATGCTTTGTTCGATAGCCAAAGACCACATAGCGATCTGCGTCAAATTCATAGCGATCGCTCATTAGTGATTCCATCGAAACCAATCCTTCACATTTATTTTCTTCTACTTCAACATATAAGCCCCATCCGGCCAATCCGCTGATCATTCCTTCGAATACTTGACCTATGGAAGCCAACATATATTCTACTTGTTTGAATTTGATTGAGGCGCGTTCGGCTTCAGCGGCGCGCTTTTCCATCAATGAACTGTGGCGACATTTGAATGCGTAATCGCGTTCATCAGCGCTGCGGCCGTGATCAAGGTATTGTTGCAACAAACGGTGCACCATCACATCCGGATAACGCCTAATAGGACTGGTGAAATGCGTATAAAAATCAAACGCCAAACCGTAGTGACCAATGTTATCTGTAGAATACTCCGCCTTCGCCATTGAGCGAATGGCCATGGTACGGATAACACCTTCTTCCGGCTGACCGGCAACAGCCTTCATCAATGACTTAATAACACCTACTGATCCTGCTTCTTCCGTGCGGGGAAGTTTATATCCGAGTTGTTTTACAAAAGTGCGGAGTTGTTGAAGTTTCACTTCATCCGGTTCAGCGTGCACGCGATAAACAAAAGTACGTGGTGGTTTATTGCTATTCACCGGACTCTTCGGATCGCCAATAAATGCAGCTACACGACGGTTGGCGAGCAACATGAAATCTTCGATCAATTGATTCGAATCTTTCATCACCTTCACATATACGCCAATCGGTTTGCCTGCTTCATCCAATTTGAATTTTACTTCTTCACTCGAAAAATCTATACTTCCATCTTCAAAGCGTTTGTGGCGGAGTTTTTTTGCGAGGTCATCGAGCAGAAGAATTTCTTTAGCAAAATCGCCTTTCGATTCAGGCCCTTCCTCGATAATAGTTTGAGCTTCTTCGTAGGTAAATCGACGATCGCTAAAAATAACAGTTCGTCCAAACCATTCTTTAATAATCTCTGCCTCAGTGTTCATTTCGAAAACTGCGCTGAAACAAAGTTTTTCTTCATTGGGACGGAGCGAACATAGGAAATTAGACAAACGTTCGGGAAGCATTGGAATAGTGCGGTCGACCAGATAAACGCTGGTCGCTCGATTGAGTGCTTCTGACTCCAATGGACTATTTGGTGTCATATAATGGCTCACATCAGCGATGTGTATACCCACTTCGATGTTGCCGTTTGGCAATGTTTGAATCGACAAAGCATCATCGAAATCCTTGGCATCAAACGGGTCTATTGTAAATGTGGTCACTTCTCTGAAATCGCGTCTTTTTGCAATTTCCTCTTTCGTGATGCCTGCCGGAATACTATTCGCAAAATCTTCTAATTCGGCAGAGAATTCATAAGGCAAACCGTATTCTGCGATGATGGCGTGCATTTCTGCTTGGTGATCTCCAGGACGGCCAAACACGCGTGTTACACGGCCAAAAGGACTGCTTTCCGGGCGATCCCAATCGAGAATTTGAACAAGCACTTTATCTCCCGGCTTTCCTCCATTCAATTGTTCCTTTGAAACATAAAAATCAACATGAATACGTTTATCCGAAGGGAGCATAAACATACCGCCCTTGCCTTGTTGCAGTATGCCCACAAATTCGCGACGTGAACGTTCCACTACACGGATAATTTTCCCAACAGGATTCCGTGATTTGTTATTCACGCTCACTTCAACAATATCACCATATAGGGCAAACATGGTTTTTCCCTTTGGTATTTCAACGTCCTTCGTCAACCCTTCCACACTAACGTACCCCTTACCAAATCGATTGATTTCTATTCGACCTTGGTAGGTAGTCATTGTTGGTTCTGTAAGCACGTATTTGCCTCGTTCGGCCTCCTTCAGTTTTCCAGCCTCCTTTTCTTCTTCTAAAATTTGATTAATGAGCGTGCGCACCCCTGAGTCGGTGATTTTCAACGCACCAGCAATTTGTTTATGGTTTAAGGGTTTCTTATCAAACTGCTCAAAAAGATCATAGATCATTTTGCGCAACTCCCCCTTAAACGAACCTTTCGTTTCTTTTTTCATTTTCATCTGCCACGAAGGTAATGGAAAGCGGGCAAAATAGGCGCAATCAATTATATTTGTCACGAACCAAGACCGCATGTTATTTAACTCGCTCAGCTTTGCCATTTTCTTTCCCATAGTCTTCGCACTGTATTGGTTTGTGGCACGTAAAAGTTTGAAGTGGCAAAATGTATTATTGCTGGTTGCGAGTTATTACTTCTACAGTTGTTGGGATTGGCGTTTCCTTTTCTTGCTCATGTTTTCTACCCTGCTTGATTTTTTCACCGGAATCAAAATGCAAGACGCAACAGGAGGGCGAAAAAAATTTTGGTTTTGGTTGAGTGTCATTATCAACCTTGGTTTTTTAGGCGTATTCAAATACTACAACTTTTTCGCTCAATCTTTCACTGACCTTTTGTATGGTTTTGGAGTTAAAGTCCATCCCAGTACGTTGGATATTATTTTGCCTGTTGGTATATCATTTTACACGTTTCACGGATTATCGTACGTCATTGATATTTATAAAAACCGCATTCCAGCAGAACGCAATTTTGTAGAGTACGCCGTATTTGTTAGCTTTTTCCCATTGCTTGTTGCCGGACCGATTGAGCGCGCGACGCACCTCTTGCCCCAAATTCAACGTGAAAGGGTATTTGATTATGCCCGCGCAAAAGATGGCATGCGTCAAATTCTTTGGGGATTGTTTAAGAAAATGGTTATCGCTGACAACTGCGCAGAAATGGCCAATCAAATTTTTGCTGATCCCTCTTCGCAATCGGGAAGTTCGCTATTTCTGGGGGCGCTCATGTTTACCTTTCAGATTTATGGTGATTTTTCTGGTTACTCGGATATCGCTCTTGGTACTGCGCGTTTATTCGGAATTGAATTGCTCCGCAATTTTGCCTTCCCCTATTTCTCCCGAGATATCGCTGAATTTTGGCGGCGTTGGCATATTTCTCTTTCCTCGTGGTTTCGAGACTATCTCTACATTCCCTTAGGTGGCAGCAAAGGCGGGAAAGGGATGCAAGTTCGAAACACCTTCATCATTTTCTTAGTCAGTGGTTTTTGGCATGGCGCCAATTGGACGTTTATTGCATGGGGATTTTTGCACGCACTTTATTTCCTTCCATTGCTATTGATTAATCGCAATAGACAAAACATGGAAATCGTTGCACAAGGCAAATGGTTGCCATCCTTACGTGAATTGTTTTCTATGGGAATAACCTTTTTCTTGGTGGTCATTGGATGGATTTTCTTTAGAGCGGAAGACCTCGGTCATGCATTCACGTATTTATATTACATGTTCCAATCATCATTCATTAGCTTCCCATCTGTGATTCCTTATCACATCATACTTTTAGTAGTGTTGATGTTGGTTGTAGAATGGCTTGGTAGAGAGGGCAAATATGCGCTAGAGCATA
The DNA here is from genome assembly GCA_049318685.1 of Flavobacteriales bacterium. Classification (GTDB taxonomy): domain Bacteria; phylum Bacteroidota; class Bacteroidia; order Flavobacteriales_D; family Sanyastnellaceae; genus JAIXWP01. The sequence goes on along the minus strand of JBMOFW010000030.1, from coordinate 6,258 downwards.
TCGAGATTCGTGTGCATAAAACTATGCGTTGGGGGATCTATTTCACCATTCTTTTTTTGATCAGTATGTACTTGAAAACAGAAGAAACACCCTTTATCTATTTCCAATTTTAATGAAGGCCTTTCTCAAACATAGCTCACTCTTTTTCTTGGCATTCATTCCATTCTATATTTTGATGTGCATTGTTTGGGGAGAAATCATTCCTCCGGCAATGAGTGGCAATTTAAAGTACAAACGTGGCGGACATGGCCATACATTAGCGAGAACACATGAAGCCAAGTCTATTGCGCATCCTGACATGTTATTTCTAGGTTCATCGCATTGTTTCAGGGGATTTGACCCGAGAATTTTTGCTGAAGCCGGGTATCGTATTTTCAATTTCGGCTCCAACACCCAAACCCCAAGACAAACAGAGGTGCTCATGCTTCAATATCTTGATAAAATCCAACCTCGTTTAGTGGTCCTTGAAATCTATCCAGAACTTTTCGAACAAGATGGTGAAGAATGTATGCTCGACTTACTTTCCAACGACACCATTGATTCACCGATAATACAGCATAGTTTCGATTTGGGCGATTTTCGTGTGTTGCACACACTCGGTTTCGCTTGGTATAAGCAAAATCTAGCCAGAAACGCGCCACAGGATCAACCCTATGAGGGCTATGGAGATCGTTATATTCGAGGTGGATTCAATCAAAAATTGGATCAACAATACAGCGGAAAAGAAGACCTATTCAAAAGTGAATGGAAACCTCTTGATGCACAAAAAGCCGCTTTTGAACGTATCATTTCGAAATGTAAATCGCTCGATATCCCTGTTGTGATGGTGCAAGGTCCTGTTATTCGAACGATGTACAATTGTCGTGTTGACAACCCTAAGATTGATTCGTATTTCGCCTCACATGGCACCTATTACAATTTCAATGAAGCCATGGATTTTAGTAGTCGTGAGTGGTTCTTTGATGCTCACCACCTAAATCAATCAGGCGTGAACAGGTTTAATCAAGCCTTTATAGAAAAAATGAAAGCAGATCAATTACTTAATAATTGATAAAAAAACAAAATTACATGATGGTCATCAGTAAACCTTCCGACATTGTAACCATCATTCAACTACTGACGAAAAATAAATAATTGATTCATGAAATTCGTGTATTCTGCGTTTATCCTATGTTGTATTCTGAGTTCAACAACTATTCTTGCACAATCAGATACAAGCGGCGTCATTACCTATTTAGAAAAAATTGAGTTCCAAATTGACCTTCCGCAAGACAGCACCCAACCTCCGATGCCTTTTGCCTTTCCGAAAGAAATCACCAACTACTTTGATTTAAAATTTTTCGGATCAAAAACTCTGTATTCGGCCAACGATAGTTTAAACAATCTTGCAGAACGCAAGCGCCATCAAAAACGTGAGGAAGGTGGTGGCTTTATGATAAAAATGGACAGCGGTGAAGATGAGCATATCACTTATACAGATTATGCCGCCAATGAGGTGATCGATCAAGTAAATTTTATGACTCGTCTTTTCTTAGTACAATCAACACCCACTTCACCGAAATGGAAAATTACCGGGCAGCAAAAGAAAATCAAAGAATATCTTGTCTTGGAAGCGACTTCGGTAATTGACAGCGCAGTGGTCAGAGCGTGGTTCTGCCCCACGATTCCAGCGAAAATAGGGCCTCGTTCCTTAACTGGATTACCGGGCGCTATTCTCGAAGTGTACTTCGAAGGCGATAAAGTAACATATACCGCAGAAGAAATAACGCTTAAGCCTATTCAACCGAGCGAGATCATTAAACCAAAAAAAGGCAAAAAAGTAACCCAGAAAGAATTTAACGAAATCGTTGAAGAAAAAACCAAAGAAATGGAAGCTCAATATGGCGGAGGCCCCGGTGGTGGAAAACCTGTAATGATTACAATACGACATTAATGAAACATCTTTTCCTTCTTCTTTGTGCGCTCGTTTCTATTTCAGCCATAGGGCAAGAATCAGGTATGCGCGGCTTGGTGATTGATGAAAACAAGGCGCCTATTCCCTTTGCCACCATTTCTCTCCTTGATCCTGCTGATTCCACCTTCATGCACTTTGCCATGACCGATGAGCAAGGGCTATATCGTTTTCGTTCAATTAGCAAAGGAGAATATTTATTGCAATGCGCAGCCGCCACGTATATCACTCATTACGTCAAAATTCAATTTCCACTGGAAGGCGACGGCAATTTTCCAGCAATTGTAATGAAACTAGCCGCTAACGATCTCGGAGCTGTAAATGTGGAAGCCGAGCGCATTCCCATTCGCATGAAAGGCGACACGTTGGAATACAACGCAGACGCCTTCAAAACCAAACCTGACGCCAGTACTGAAGATTTGCTGAAAAAACTTCCAGGTGTTCAAGTAGATGATCAAGGCAATATCAAAGCCAATGGAAAAACAGTAGAAAAGGTACTCGTAGATGGCAAAGAATTTTTCAGTGATGATGCCAAAGTGGCTACAAAAAACATTCCTGCTGATGCGATAGAAAAAGTGCAAGTGTATGAAGGCAAAGGTACCGAAGCAGAGATGACCGGAGTAGACGATGGCACCAGAGAACAGACCATTAATCTCACGCTAAAAGACAATAAAAAAGATCAATGGTTTGGTGAAATCAGTGCAGGAGGCGGCACCAACGAAACCTTTCAAGGAAATGCCAAAGTGTATCGTTTTGATCCTACACATCAGTTTGCTGTATTGGGTATGGTCAATAATATCAATCAATTTGGTTTTAGCTACAGTGATTATATTGATTTCAATGGCGGGCGCAATAATTTTTTCCAAGGTGGTGGTGGTTTTTCGGATGCGCCTATCAATTTCGGAGATGCCATTTACGGTATAAATACAAATGGTGCGGGCGGTGTTAACTTCACGTATGAGCCCAAAAAAAACCGCAGAATCAACATCAGCTATATGGGCAATGGTGCCGAGCAAAAGCTCAAGCAAACCTCCATATCCCAAACCTTTCTTGGTGCCACAGATTATACCACTGAAGCCTCTTCAAACGACAATAAGAAAACATATGGACATCTTTTAAGCGTCAATAGCCGATTGCGTATTGATAGCTTACGCAGTTTCAATGGCCGAGCAAACGTTCGGTTTAGTCTTGGTAAAACTCTTGGAAATTCAGTTAGTACCCTAACAGAAGAAAGCATTAGTCAAATTTTAAAACAAAATAGCAATTCAAACTCAGACCAAATAAATATCTCAGCCAGCGGTAGCTACACTAGACGTTTCTCCAGTAAAAAATGGGAATTGGTGAGACTGCGTGGATCTTATAACTATAAAGACGGTCAAGACCAAAACAACTGGACCAATGATCAGTATTTTGCGCTGTTGGACAGTACGTACTATATTAATCAATTTCAAAATAACACAGACAGAAATACAACCGCAAGTGCCTCGGCGACAGCGACACGGAATTTGAAAAACGACTACAGGTTCAACACCTCTCTTAGCGCACAAATCAACACATCGGAAAAAACCAGAAATCAAAATTTCTTAATTGCAGATTCCGATCTGGAAACCATTTCATTCAATCCTTTTACGCGCAGTTTCAACAGCACTTCCGCTGACTTCAGCATTGAAAAGCATACGAAAACAAAGCATTTTTATTTCGAGATATCCAATCAGTTCAGTCGTTTATCAAGTGACTCAGTCGGAAATATTCAAGCAAGAGATTACTATTTCTTGGTTCCCTCCCTGTGGTATGGAAATGAATACCGCACTGGTCATCGGTTATATGCCAACTATGACATGAGTGTAAATGCACCCTCCGCGTCACAGATGTTTACTGTATTAGACAACAGCAATCCCCAGCAAAACTCCATAGGTGAAAGAACTTTGCGTCCAGAGCAAAGTCATAATTTCGGGATAAGTTGGTCTTTATTCGATCAATTCAGTTTCACCAGTTTATTTGTTGGATTTTCCGGCACGTATACGCACGATAAAATTACCAATGCACGCAGCTACAACGATCAATTGACGCAAATCGTTCGTCCTGTCAATGTAGATGACGACTATACATCCTCCCTTTCGACAAGTTTCTCGACTCCCATACGCAAATTGCATACGGTCATTAGTCTAAACAGCGATGTTTCTGCTTCCCGCAATATTGTTGTCTTGAACAATCAAAATAGCATTTCTCGTTCATTGACACAGACGTATGAATTGAGTTTTGAAAATGACAACACAGATGTTATCAATCTTGTAATTGGAGGAAGTATTTCTTTTACAGACACGAAGAATGCCACATTCAATTCGACCAATGCTTTTACAAATCTGAACTACTTTGCCAATTTGGGCATTTACCCCACAGACCGATTCAGCTTTGATTTTGAGGCCGACATTAACAATTATTCTTCTCAAAATTTCCAAGGCATCATTGAAGTACCCATTTTGCAGGCGTCTATGACATATTTATTCGGACAATCGAACCGCTACGGAGTGACACTGTATGGTTATGATTTGTTGAATCGAAATACCGGTGTTCAACGCTCTAGCGAGCTCAATTACCAAAGCCTCTCGACAACAAATATTATCGGTCAGTATTTCATGCTTAGCTTCAAGTACCGGATTAATAAGGTAGCGCAAGCAGATGACATGCAGTTTAAGATGAAGTGATCTGTTGTTCATCCGATTTGTTTTCAAAAAAAATTCTTATCTTCGTTAGGTAGGTGACTTGAATCGTCTGTTTCGAACGGGAACGAAATAGATGAAGTGCTGCCGCCGGCTTGCTTTATTTAACCAAACAAATGCTTCTTCCAATGTCGCAACACAATATTCCCGATGGATTGTTCCATGAGGTATGGCATCTTTATACGAGTGGTCATACTTCAGATGAAATCATGAATCGCTTAATGAAAAGAGAGCTTGATCTCGAAGTTGTAGAGGCGGTCATGAGTAAAGTAAAAGGTATTCGCGACCAAAAGAAACGCAGCAGAGGTTTGGTTTTTTCGATTATCGGCGGAGTCGCTCTAGTTCTTGCCTTTCTATTAAGTTACATTCTTCACCAATTCGGCCTTCCAACCGACTTAACGCTTTATGGCTTGACCACAATCGGTATCGGATTTCTCTTTGCAGGGATGGTACTCTATATGGGCTAATTAGTTTGACTTGAGGATAGTCGTAATTGTTTGCATGTCCAATGGCTTATCTAGAAATTCTTTGACCATGGGAAAAGAGTATGCCTTTAGCACGTCCTGATCGTGCAAGGAAGAGGTCACCACTACAATATTAATTTTGCGCAAAGCTTCAAACGGAGCGTCCATTAGGGCTTGCAAAAAATCAAACCCATTTAAATCGGGCATATTGAGATCAAGGAAAATAAACTCAGGAAGCGGATTGTTTTGGGCGGCAGCATTTTCCAAAACACCAAGGGCTTCCCGCGCCACATTGTATACCGTAACGCTCACCTCCTTTAGTTCACGCTCGATAATTCTTCTGTGCACGAAATTGAAAATGTCGTCATCATCTATGAGAAAAACTTGCTTGTTCATGACTTTGGCAGTTCAACTTTCGGCAGTCGAACAGTCATGGTGGTGCCCACTCCAACTGCAGATTCGACTTGAATACTTCCTTTTAAATTATTTAGTACTTCCTTGCATATATAAAGTCCAAGGCCCGTACCGATGCTAGAAGTGGTGCCCCGATAAAACATATCAAAAATTTTCGGCAGACTGCGTTCATGAATACCCTCCCCATTATCTGCAACGGAAATCACTATCTCGTTGTCAACGTATTTCATAGACACCTTTACCCAATGATTAGGCTCATCCTCACGCTGATATTTCACAGCATTGCCAATCAAATTTTTGAGAAGCACTCTCATTCGAGTGCGATCAGTGACAATAACGGTATTTTCAGGAAACGATTCCTCGAAAGTGATTTTTTTATCGGCGAATTGTAAGTCACGAATGATTGTATCCACTTTCTGCTTCATATCCACTTCTTCGTACAGCACTTCTAGTCGAGAATTTCTTGAATATTCTAAAATTTCCTGAATCGTGCTATCCAAGCGCCCCACGCTCGATTCGGCCAGTTTAAGATATTCTATCACTTCTTCGGTCAAATTTTCCGTGCCAAAAATTAATCCAATCAGTCCCTTTATAGCGAGCAGCGGAGAACGCAAATCATGCGAAACGCGATATACAAAATTATCGAGTTCTGCATTGATTTTCTTCAGTTCCTCATTCTTTGCTAATATTGAATGTTCCGAGCGCTTTC
>JBMOFW010000029.1:0-19015 GCA_049318685.1 Flavobacteriales bacterium | reverse complement strand
TATCAAAAAAGCTTCCCGGTATCCGGACGTTTTAATTTGCCGAGATGTTTGTAAGTCAACTCGGTGAGCTGTCGCCCTCTAGGAGTTCGAATCAAAAAACCTTCTTGGATAAGGAATGGCTCATACACCTCTTCAATTGTACCGGCATCTTCTCCCACGGCGGTGGCAATCGTGGTCAAACCAACTGGTCCTCCGTTGAATTTATCGAGAAGCGTCAATAGAATTTTATTGTCCATTTCATCCAAGCCAAGCGTGTCCACATTCAACGCATTCAATGCGGTCTGTGTAATATCAATCTTGATGGTACCATCGCCTTTAATCTGAGCAAAATCGCGCACGCGGCGGAGAAGCGCATTGGCGATACGAGGAGTGCCTCTACTTCTTCTCGCTATTTCGAACGCCGCATCCGGCTTAATTTCAATGTTTAGAAGCGCTGAACTCCGCTCTACAATATCCGTTAATGTCTTTGCATCGTAATAAGATAATCGTGCATTGATACCGAAACGTGCTCGCAAAGGCGCGGTCAACAAACCACTTCGTGTTGTTGCTCCAACGAGTGTAAATGGATTGATTTTAATCTGTACCGAACGTGCATTCGGTCCTGTATCAATGACCAAATCGATGGTGTAATCTTCCATTGCAGAATAAAGATACTCCTCCACAACTGGCGACAATCGATGAATCTCGTCAATGAACAATACATCGTTGGGCTCTAAATTCGTCAACAAGCCTGCCAAATCAGCTGGTTTGTCCAAAACAGGTCCGGAAGTAGTCTTCACACTAACACCCATTTCATTGGCGATGATATAAGCCAAAGTGGTTTTTCCCAAACCGGGCGGGCCGTGCAACAGCACGTGGTCCAAGGATTCTTCCCGCAGCTTAGCAGCTTGGACAAAAATTTCCAAATTCTCTAGTACTTGACGCTGACCGGTAAAATCATCAAACGATTTAGGCCGCAATACGCGATCTAAATCTTTGTCTGAAGAATGTTCTGCCTCGTCTCTGATATCAAATTCTGACATGCTTCAAAAATAAGGTTATTCCATCTGTTTTCGCAGAAGAGGTTCCACCTTGTCAAATAAAATCCGGAAGCGAAGAACATACACCGGTGCGGTGAATCTTTCATCTAAATCATTATTTTGACGAATCACCAAACGATAACCAAGACCAACGCCCACCGCTACCCAACCACCAATTTTATAATCGATCGCCATGGAGGGCTCGTAAAAAAATGCGCCTGTTTTGAAAAGTTTCGCTTTGGATTCTCGGTCATCCGGTTTGAGATAAATATTTCCATAGCCTAAATTGGCCACGACAATGCTTTCCCAAGGATATTTTCGATAGAAACTATACTCGATATAGGGGCCGATGTAATTCATTCGCAGACGAGCCATGCCAGCCCCACGCTCTTCCGGTACATCATATTTTATTTCTGAAAGCAGCCAATTGTAGCCCAATCCCACTGTCATACATTTCTTGTAAGTAGCACCTATTTTCACTCCCCCCACTTTTACTGATTGCCCCGTGATAAATGAATTGCGTGAATCGAGACGAATGGATGGTTTCGGGGTTGCATGAAAAATATCGCGCAATGAATCTGACAAATTCACAGATTGCGCTTCCACCGAGAGCATTCCAACACAAAACCCAAATAATACGAGCCAACGCTTCATACGCCAAATATACTCCTCCTCTTGTTCTAGTTCTCGTTCTCGTTCCAGTTCTCCTAACGAAAAAGCCCTTCCGAAGAAGGGCTTTCAATATGTTTAGTGAGCGTGTTCACCTGGTTTGAGTGGAATAATCTGAGAGACAAAATCCTCTTCATGTTCCGGATTGCTGTAGTCATACGCCCAACGGTGAACTTCTGGAAGTGCTCCAGGCCAGTTGCCGTGGATGCGCTCAACAGGAGTTGTCCATTCGAGTGTATTTGAATGCCATGGATTTTGAACAGCTTCTTGTCCGTACCAAATGCTATAGAAGAAGTTGAAGATAAACAACAATTGAGCAAGACCGCCAACGATGGCGAACGTGCTAATGATCGGCTGAAGATCAGCTACTGAATCGAGGAAGCTAAACTCTGAGTAGTTGTAGTAACGGCGAGGAGACCCGGCCATACCAACAAAGTGCATAGGGAAGAATACTCCATAACCACACACCAATGTGAGCCAGAAGTGTGCATATCCCAATTTGCTATTCATCATTCGACCGTACATTTTCGGGAACCAGTGGTATATTCCGCCAAGCATACCGAAAATCGCCGACATACCCATTACAATATGGAAGTGAGCTACAACGAAGTAGGTGTCATGCACGTTTACGTCAAGCGCTGAGTCAGCCAAAATGATTCCGGTCAAACCACCTGTAACGAAGGTAGAAACAAGACCGATGGAAAACAACATGGCCGGCGTAAACTTGATATTCCCTTGCCACAACGTGGTTATATAGTTAAATGCTTTCACCGCTGAAGGAATCGCAATCAAGAGAGTCGTAAACACGAATACTGAGCCAATGAATGGATTCATTCCGGTCACATACATGTGGTGACCCCAAACTATGAATGAAAGGAATCCAATAGCGAGTATAGAACCAATCATTGCTTTGTATCCGAAGATCGGCTTGCGAGAGTTGGTAGAAATAATTTCAGAGCTGATACCCAAAGCAGGCAACAATACGATGTACACCTCTGGGTGACCCAAGAACCAGAACAAGTGTTGGAAAAGAATTGGTGAACCACCTGTAACGTCCAAAGGTTGACCATCAATAAAGATATCAGACAAATAGAATGCTGTACCCATAGATCGGTCCATAAGGAGAAGTACTACGGCAGACACCAACACTGGGAAAGAAAGTACACCGAGAATAGCGGTCACCAACAACGCCCACATGGTCAAAGGAAGACGAGTCATTTTCATTCCTTTAGTACGCAGGTTGATAATCGTTACGATATAATTCAAACCACCCAACAAAGAAGAGGCTACAAACAATACCATTGAGATCAACCAAATAGTCATCCCAGTACCTGAACCGGGCATTGCTTGAGGCAATGCAGAAAGTGGAGGGTAAATAGTCCAACCACCTGAAGCCGCGCCACCTTCAACAAAGAGAGAGGCCACCATCAAGATACTTGACAAAAGAAAAAACCAATATGATAGCATATTCAGGAATCCTGATGCCATATCACGAGCCCCGATTTGCAATGGAATAAGAAGATTGGCAAAAGTTCCCGAAAGACCACCGGTCAATACGAAGAACACCATGATGGTACCGTGAATAGTTACCATAGCCAAGTATGCATTACCATTCAACACTCCATTTGGAGCCCATTTATCGCCAAGGAAGAAATTCAAAATTCCGAAACTCTCTCCCGGCCATCCCAATTGGAGACGGAAGAAAATAGACAACATCACAGCAACAATTCCCATGAAGATAGCAGTAATCAAAAACTGCTTGGAAATCATTTTGTGGTCTTGCGAGAAAACATACTTCGAAATGAAGCTTTCCTCGTGGTGATGAGCATGACCGTGGTCATGTCCGTGATCGTGAGTGTGTTCTGCAGTCGCTCCCATATCTTTATTTGCTTCGTTAAAGCGTTTATATTAGTTTTTTTCTGCTACAACTTTTGACACATTCATTGCATTTGCTGCAACGCCTGTGCTGTCTGGTGTAACAGCTGAATCATCTTTCTTTTCTTCTTCCATGGCAGGCGCAACGAAAGTCTTTTGTTTTGCCAACCAAGCAGTGTAATCTGCTTCGCTTTCTACAATCACCTTAATTTTCATATTGTAGTGTGATGCTCCACAAATCTTGTTGCATAGAAGTATGTAGTCAAATTCATCATTTCCCAATTTCGCACGCATTTCTGCCGTGGTAATCGTTGGGGTCATTTTAAAGCGTGTTGGCACACCGGGAACGGTGTTCATCTGAGCACGGAAGTGAGGCATATACGCCGAGTGAATCACGTCTTGTGAACGAAACATGAATTCTACTTCTTTACCCACAGGAATGTGCAATTCTGAGTTCACAACCTGATCGTCAGCTCCAGCTTCCCAACCACTGATGCCCGTAACCGGATCTTTGGTCTCATCCAAATCTAGGATACGCTGTTTGGTGCGCTCTAATAAATAGAGTTTTTCCTCTTGAGTTTCCACAAAGCTTTCCGCCCACATTGGGAGCGCATCGTTGGCAGCAATATCCGCTTTCAACTGAGCAATTTGCTTGTCTAAAGAGTCTACACGTGCACCAATATTTTCTTTCGTAATCAATCCGAGTGGGTTTCCACTAGGATCGATCAAATTATAAGAGTAAGAACCGAAGGTTTTATCTGCACCTGGATAGCGCACAACCCAACCAAATTGCTTTGAATACACCTCAATTTTGATAGAGTCAGCTGAAGCAGGTCCCGTAATCTGATTCCAAGTAATCAAACCGTAAACGATGATCACAGCCATGGTCACCCCAGGAATCATTGTCCACAACATCTCTAATCGGTTGTCATGAGCGAAGAAACGAGCTGTGCGTCCTGGCACAGAACGGTACTTCCATGCATAAAAGAACAACAAGAAGTTCACCACAAAAAATACAATTGTAATGATCCAAATATTGAGGCTCATCAATTTATCCACTGCCACACCGTGCTCAGAAGCAGCCTCTGGAAGATAATCACCATAGCGTTGGTAGAGGAAGAGGGTACCGGCAAAAAACAAAAACATCCACAACAGCATCAAGTTACCTTGAATTTTATTGTCACTGAATGAAATGTCCTCTTCACGAGTCTTTCTCATCGATCTTGTAAGATCATACACTTTTGTCAATTGCGCAATAGCGATAATCGCAAGGACAATGACTAAAAGAATTAAAAGTTTCATGTCTTTATCTTTTTACTTCTTTATTCTACAAAAACTAATTAGATGCTGTGATGTTCAGATTCATCCAAAAATGGGTGATTTAGTGGAAGCAACTTGGCTTTCGTCAACGCATTGAGAACAATATAGATGAAGAATCCAAGGAATCCCAAGAACATACCCAATTCAAACCACCATGAGAACATGGTATGATGATGGCCTTCGCCAAAGCCAAATTCAAGATGACCATGAATGGTTCCTGGAATTACAGCCATATACAAGTCGAAGAAGTGACCGATGAAAATGATTACACCAACAATAACGAGGTAGTTGGTATTGCGTTTTGCATCACGCGCAATCAACATATAGAATGGTACAGCAAAGTTCACAGCGAAAATCGCCCACATACCGTACATGTAGTGATTGTAACGTTCCAAGAAATAGGTTACCTCTTCTGAAATGTCAGAGTACCAAATCAACATGTATTGACAGAACCACAAATAACTCCACAACATCGATACAGCAAACATCCATTTACCCAAATCATGAATATGTGAATCATTTACATAAGACAAATAGCCCAATTTTTTCAACCAAATAGTGAGAAGGGTTACGAAAATCATAGCACTCACCCACATTCCAGAGAACAGATACCAGCCATACATTGTAGAAAACCAGTGCGTATCGATGCTCATCATGATATCCCAAGCCATTGTTGAGCTGAAAACAGCAAACAATACGAGGAACACAGCGCTCTTTCTGTACATTTTGTAGTGCAAATCAGTGCCGCCGATTTGGTCTTCTTGCAACGACCATTTGCGGAATGCCTTACCAAACATTATAAATGTCATACCATATGCAGCGATGCGCAAATAATAGAACCATGGGGTAAAGAAAGCACGCTTATTTGCAATGATTTCGTCGTATTCCGGTTTACTCATGTCATACACATCTGGATCCATCCAATGGTAGATATGGTGAAGATGAAACTGTCCTGCGAGCAGCACAATGACGATAATGGCAAAACCATAAGGAATAAACGCATACACCGCCTCGAAAATGCGCTTCAATACAGCGCTCCAAGCTACTTCGGCTGCATATTGGATAGCATAGAAAAACAATGCGCCCAAAGCTACAGTAAAATAGAAATATCCATTGATGAGCAAATTTGCCCACCAATATTGGTGATGGTCTGTGTGGTCAGCTACCCAGCCCAAAGCTGCGGCAATAACTCCCACTACCATGAGAATCATCGACCATCTCTTGGTCTTTGCCGGAAATTCGAATTGCAACTTACTATCGTGTCCCATATCGGTTGGTTCGTGCAGGTTAATTAAATTAATTTGATGTCGTGTCTGCTGGTGCAGCAGCAGCTACGTTAAGTACGAGCATGTCATTCTTATCATACTCAGGAGTGCTTACGCCCTGCTGAAGACATTTTACATAAGAAATAACCTGCCAACGCTGTAACTGATTCAATTGAGAAGCGTGTTGCCCCATCAAACCCTTACCATAAGTAATGGTGTGGAACATCTTACCTTCTGGCAGATCTTTCAACTTGGTTGCATAATCTGGAATACCGTTGATAAAACCATTTTGAGAAATCTTTCCATCTCCATGACCTTCTTTACCATGACAATGCATACACATTTTGGTATAGATATCCTTTCCTTTTTCAACATTCACCTTTGTCGATTTAATCGGAGAAAAAACCGAGGTGGCCGATTTTTCATAATCCTCCGGTGTATTGCTTAAAGCATATGGCATCACGAACATCGCCGCTTCTGCACTACCTGTATAAGGAATTGTTCCTGGAACTGGTTTACGTACCAACCATGGTTGAACATTTGCAGCTTCTTTTTGCTCTTGAGTCCAATCCAAATGTTTGTTTGAACCGTAGTCGACATACGCTTCAACAGCAGGAGAACGATACATGTCGGGCATGTATTCAACACCCGGAGCATTCGGGTCGACAGTACATGAGGCAAACATCAATGTTGCCGCAATAACCACACTAATGGTATATAGAGGACGATTCATCTTAATAATCCTTTATGCTTAGTTCATAAACGTCGGTTGTGCGAATTTTCGACTCTAGGTCTTCGGTCGAAAATTGACTGTTCTGTTCAGTTACGATTTCCATAACGAACTTGTCATCCGTAGTGCGCGGATCTGGATTGCTTGCAGGCATACCTGGCAAAGTGCCATTGCGCAACAAGTAAGTCAAAACCATTCCGTGTGCACCGCAGAACACAGAAAACTCAAACATTACCGGAACAAATGCCGGAGCATTCTCGATCCAAGTAAAGTTAGGTTTACCACCAATGTTCCAATCCCAATCGGATACCATGAAATACCATGTTCCGATGATTGAAAGCAAGGTACCAGTGGTAGCGTACATAAACGAGGCGATCGCCAAACGTGTGCGCTTCACACCAATTACAGGATCCAAACCGTGAATAGGGAATGGAGAAAAAACTTCTTTCACGCGAATTCCTTGAGCTACGAGGGCACGTGCCGCGTCCAGAAGCTTCTGGTCGTCATCGTACATCACGTGGAATACTTTATTTGCCATAGTCGTAATCTAACGTTTGACTTAATGCTTGTTATCGTTTTTATAGCTTTCGCCAGAAACTTTCAAAATGGTCTTCAATTCGTTCAACGCCAATACAGGGAAGTAGCGAGCGAACAACAAGAACAAAGTGAAGAAGATACCGATGGTACCAACGAACAATCCAATGTCGATGGTTGAAGGGTGGAATTCACCCCATGCACCTGGAGTATAGTCACGGTGAATAGAGGTCACAATAATTACAAAACGCTCAAACCACATTCCGATGTTTACCACAATTGACAAAACGAATGTCGCTGTGAGGCTTGTACGGATCTTCTTAAACCAGAAGAGCTGTGGGCTAATTACGTTACATGTCATCATCATCCAATAAGACCAACTGTAAGGACCAGAGAAACGGTTGATGAATGCATACGATTCGTATTCTACACCGCTATACCAAGAGATGAACAACTCAGTAAGATAAGCCACACCTACGATCGAACCTGTAACGATAATTACAATGTTCATATATTCTACGTGCTTCATGTGGATATACGCCTCGAGACGCATGGTTTTACGCATGATCAACAAAAGCGTCAACACCATCGCAAACCCAGAGAAAATCGCACCCGACACGAAGTATGGAGGGAAGATGGTGGTGTGCCAACCTGGTATTACTGAAGTAGCAAAGTCCATCGATACAATCGAGTGAACCGAGAATACGAGTGGTGTAGCGATACCGGCCAATACCAAAGATACTTCTTCAAAACGTGTCCAGTTCTTAGCGCGACCTGACCAACCGAAGCTAAGGATGCTGTAGAACTTCTTCCAGCGAGGTTTCACCATGCGGTCGCGAATAGTTGCAAAATCCGGAATCAAACCGATATACCAGAATACCAAGGATACCGAGAAGTAAGTAGAGATCGCAAATACGTCCCACATCAACGCGGAGTTGAAGTTTGGCCACAACGAACCGAATTGGTTCGGGAGTGGAAGTGTCCAATAGGCCAACCATACACGTCCCATGTGGAATACAGGGAACAAGGCTGCCATGATTACCGCGAAGATGGTCATCGCTTCCGCAGAGCGGTTGATCGCCATACGCCAACGCTGACGGAACAACAACAATACAGCCGAGATCAACGTACCGGCGTGACCGATACCTACCCACCATACGAAGTTGGTGATGTCCCATGCCCAACCTACCGTTTTGTTCAATCCCCAGCTACCGATACCATTCGCTACCAGATACATGATGTTTCCGATACCGTATACCGCAATAATAGCGGCAATGGTAATGGCAATTTTCCATTGCTTAGGCGCTTTTCCCTCGATCGGACCGACGATATCATTGGTGATATCACCATAGGTCTTATGACCGAGAATCAAAGGTTTTCTTATTGATGCTTCTTTCATCATGGTCTCTTGCAGATTTAAGCTTCGTTTTCTTCGATGTTACGCACTTTGGTCATATAGAAGACGTTCGGTTGAATTCCTACCTCTTCAAGAGAATGGTAAGAACGAACGCTCATCGAACGTTTTGCATTCAACGAATTCGTATCGTTCAAATCACCAAATACAATCGCTCCTGTTGCACAAGCCTCAGCACATGCTGTATTTACTGATCCATCTTCTACTGGTTTGCCAGCCTTCTTTGCTGCCAATTTTCCTTCTTGGATGCGCTGTTGACACATGCTGCATTTTTCCATTACACCTCGAGTACGAACAGTCACATCCGGATTCAATACCATACGACTCAATTCGCCTTGTGATGGGTTGAAGTTGGCAAACTTCTCATTGGTTACATAATTGAACCAGTTGAAGCGACGAACTTTATAAGGACAGTTATTAGCGCAATAACGTGTACCAATACAACGGTTATACGCCATGTTGTTCAAACCTTCGTTGCTGTGCACAGTCGCTGCCACCGGACAAACAGTCTCACATGGAGCGTGATTACAGTGTTGACACATCATTGGCATGTGAACGGTGCGTGGATTTTCCGCAGCGTTTTCCATGTCGCGGTATGCCGCGATTGTACCCAATCCCTTCTTCTCACTAGTCTCTTCTACTGTTGGGAAATCTGAACTGAAGTAACGGTCGATACGCAACCAATGCATATCGCGGTGTTTCAACACTTCATCTTTACCTACTACAGGGACGTTATTTTCA
The DNA here is from genome assembly GCA_049318685.1 of Flavobacteriales bacterium. Classification (GTDB taxonomy): domain Bacteria; phylum Bacteroidota; class Bacteroidia; order Flavobacteriales_D; family Sanyastnellaceae; genus JAIXWP01. Next base: position 9,448 of record JBMOFW010000029.1, on the reverse strand, counting down.
GTATGACATGCGGTGATACATGACCCACAACCGGTGCAAGCACCCAAGTCGATGGTCAAACCCCAACGATGTCCTACATTTTCTACTGGATGTTCTGCCCACAAGTCAATCTCACGGGTAGGCTTTTTGTCCAACGCATTGATGGCGCCATCACCATTTACATCTTCATGCACTACCAATGAAGGTACGAGATTGTAAGAAGCAGTGCCTTTCTTCGCTTCTTTCTCTTTCAAGAAAGTTGCGAGCGTTGTTTCTTTTACCACAGAATCACGACCCATTACGGTGTTGTGCATCTGGGTAGAAGCCAAGAAGTAAGTAGTACCTGCATCTGCAATCTGTACATTGTACGCTGCATAAACAGGCGCGCCATTCGACATGGTAGCCAAGCCAAACGCATTCTTACCAATGGTTTCACGCTTACCGCCATCTTCGGAAACAACGTGTTCTCCGTCGATATTACTTTGATAAGCTGACTTGCCAATTTCTTCATTGTTTTCTCCACGTCCATAACCCAAAGCGATACCAATGGTTTTACGCTTTTGGCCTGGTGCAGGGAATACAGGAAGAGTCAATTCTTTTCCATTCACAGTCACTTTCACCACTGAAGCGGCGTCATCTTGACCGAGTAGGGTATTGTATCCAAGTTCCGCTGCATCAGCAGGAGCCATAGTTACATAGTTGTCCCAGGTAACTTTGGTAATCGGATCTGGAGTTTCTTGCAAATATGGATTGTTCGCTTGGTTACCGGCACCGATAGTCACCTTTTGGTAAAGCGCCAATTCCCATTCTCCACCTTTTACTGAAGTCACCGCAGCGATGGCATCAGCAAGGTTCATACCCACAGGCATAGCAATAGAAACAGGAGCAACCGGCGCGATAACTGCATTGGCAGCCGGCATTTCAGCGTGTGCTTCAGCGGCATGACCTTCTGCACCTTCAGTATGGGCTTCGGCAGAAACTGCAGGAGCAGCCATTACAGCAGCGGGCAAAGTGGCACTGAATGTACCATTGTGCAATGCCATGTTCCAATTGTTATCCGTTTTCATCATTGCTGATGTGTACGTACCATTGTGGGTCGTGCGGATATAATCGTAATAGCTAGCACCGTTGTCAGCCCAACGAAGCAAAGACTCCTGAGCTTGACGTGTATTGTAAAGTGCACTGATGGTTGGCTGAGCCAAGTCGATACGACCATTCATCGGTGCATAATCATTCCAAGATTCGAGATAGTGATTATCCGGAGCCATGTAGGTACAACGTGATGCTGTTTCATCAGCATACAAGTTGAAACATACAGAAGTCTTCACTTTTTGAAGACCGGCATTGAACTTCTCGCGATCATACCAAGAGTATGAAGGATTCGTTCCGTAAACAATCAACACATCTACTCCACCACCGTTCATTTGGTCTACCAATGCAGCCAAAGCCGCATCGCTACCTTGGAACATGTTGAGTGGGTTATTGATATCAATAGTGCTTCCGTAGTTGCTCAATGCTTGGTTGATGCCATTCACGATCAATTGTACGTTGGCATCATTGCTACCTGCTACAACCAAGCTCTTGCCTGCAGCAGCTTTGAGTTCTGAAGCAATTTTAGAAATTACCGCAGCTTCAACACCGTCAACAGCGATCGCAGCGCCACCGGTGATGGCATTGTAAATCGCAGCAGCCACAGCACCTTCTTGCGATGGTTTCACAGGAATGCGGTAATCCGCGTTTGATCCTGACAACGACATCACAGATTCAAACTGATAGTGCTTGCTCATTCCTCCGTTTTCCGGACGACGGCCATCAACGTATCCTACTTGGAACGCATCTGGTGATATCCATGTACCGAGGAAGTCAGCAGCGATACTTACTATCACTTCAGCCTTACTGAAATCATAGTTTGGAACAACTGCTTTATTGAATGTAGACTGGTTGGCTTTGGTAATTCCGCTATACGAAATCGCATCATACTGGATGTGCTGAACTTTACTTGCATACTTCGCAGTAAGGTCAGCAATAGCGCGATTCGTAGAAGGGCTGATGATGGTATTTGAAAGAATGCGAATGTTGGCTGCAGCACCGAGAGCTGCTTTCATTTCTGAATCCAAAGCATCCCATCCGATGTCATTTCCACCTTTCTTAGGTCCTTTCAAACGTGCTTCATCATAAAGGCCGATCACAGAAGCATTGATACGAGAACCAATAGCTCCTTTTGCAATACCAAGATCTTTATTTCCTTTGATGAAGATCGGGCGACCCTCGCGGGTTTTCACGAGAATGTTGCCATAATCGTTTCCGTCGTAATAGGTCGAAGCATAGTAGTTAGCGATACCAGGAGTAATCTCCTCCGGCTTCACTACATACGGAATGCTCTTTACTACAGGCGTTTCGCAGGCAGCCAAAGTAGCCGCAGCTACACTGAATCCCATAAACTTAAGGAAGTCGCGACGTCCTGTATTGGTTTCTTTCAATTTGCTATCAGAAAGAAAATCCGTAACATTTTGCTCTTTCGCAAATTCGTTGGAGATAGCTTCCTGGAAGGCTGATGTGTTTTGTAACTCATCAAGACCGGTCCAATATTTCTTATTCATTCCCATTGTTCTAGGTCGAAATCAGATTAATAGTGACACTTACCGCATTCCCATCCGCCCATTTCGCGAACAGTTACTTCTCCGTCTTCCATGATATCACGGATAGTGCGGAGACCAACTTCACTTGTTTTGAAGCGTTCGTGCATTTCTACATAGTAGTCAGAGCTAGTCAAATCAATTTCTGACTTGTTATGACATTCAACACACCATCCCATGGTGAGGGTTGGTTTTGTCAATTTCACCAAACCAGGCACAGTAGCAGGGTCTTGTGAGTTGACCTCTTCCAAAGTAGCTTGGTGACCAACGTTGTAACGCTCTACCGGACCGTGACACTGACGACAGTTAATTTTACCTACAGTTACGTGCTGTGAGTGGTTGAAATAAACGTGGTCTGGAAGATTGTGTACTTTATTCCACACCAACGGCTTCTGATCGTATCCATCAATGTAAGTACCCTTCTCACGATCAAATCCGATGGCAGCGTAGATCTTATTGATCTCCTTTTCACCCGTGATTGTACCGTTCTTAATCCCTTTGTGACAGTTCATACATACGTTCACAGAAGGAATGCCTGCGTGCTTAGAATTCGCAGCTGCACTGTGACAGTATTCACAGTTGATTTCATTTTGACAAGCGTGGATGCTGTGAGAGAACCACACTGGCTGAGAAGGTGTGTACCCCTCATATACGCCAATATCCATCAATGTGCTATACCCAACAACACCGAAATAGGCGAATAGGAATAAACCTACAACCGAAACGAAGACGCGGTTCTTCCACATCCACGCTTTTGCTGTTGGCCATGCACCAATGGCAGGCTCAATCGGACGACCTTCACGTTCGTTGATTGCATTGCGCAGTGAACGATTGATATTGGTTGCTGAAACAGCGATGATCGCTAAGATCACACCGATAATGATAAACCAGATGAAACCATCTTGCTCTTCATTCTTATCAGCCGCCGCCTTCAACTCATCAAGAGTTTGGCAGGCTTCGTTGACTGCACTCGTTGCACCACCAGCACCACCAACTGGTGTTGGAGGGTTTTTGATGTACGTCATGATGTCCTTGATGTCCGCTTCTGAAACCGGCTGACCGGCCATCATTCCGAACGTCGCAAGGTTGGCGTCAAGGAGTGCCTTGATGTACGGATCACCAGTGGCGGCAGCGGCTTGAGGGTTTTGGACCCACTTCACCAGAAGCGCATCCTTACCCGCCCAGCGGTCGCTAACACCCTGGAGACCAGGGGCAGCTACTACCTCGTTGGTTATCTTGTGACATGAGGCACAGTTGGCCTTGAACAGCTGCTCTCCTTTGGCAGCATCTCCACCCTCGTGAATACTCGCGCGGCTAGTCAAAGCCACGGAAAATAAGAGGGTTAGAGCGACGAGAAACCGATTGTAAATTCTTTCTGAAAACCGCATCATTGCTGTGATTTACGAAATTCCTAATTATAGAATTCCGCGCAAATTTATAGCACAGCCGTCTTTAACAGTTCTTTAGATAATCTTTCTTAATAATTTATATTGTGTCTAAATAACATTTTTACAGAAAACATTGAATCACACTATTTTCGCTCAGAATTGCACTTTTCTTTTTGGCATATTTTTTAACAACTCCTCCGAAGTTCATAACTTTGCCGACATATGCGAAAAACAAATCTCATCTTGTACCTTTCTATTCTGCTGACGACTGTTTTCTGCTCCATCGATAGTATTGGGCAAAACACAACCAGCCAAGACTTAGATTCATTGGTTCAGCCTTTTTCGACAAAAGAAGGTGAGATAACATTCCATACTGAAGGACGCATCGACTCCTTAGAAAAGCGTTTGCGCGGCAAATCAGACATCCGCGGTTACCGCATCCAAATCTTCCTTGGTTCCTACCAAGACGCCAAAAACATGCGAGCTGCTTTTTTGACCAACGGACTCGGTCTACAAGCCTACATTCAACAAAATGCTCCGGACTATGTGGTGCGTGTAGGCGACTTTAAAACCCAATTAGAACTTCACAAATATTATGATGAAGTAAAAAAGCAGTATCCGTCTGCTTTAATTGTCGTTGATAAAATTGAGCCTCCAAGATTCCCGAAAAGAGGAAAGTAATATTCCCGCGTCTTGACTACTTTTGGAGCGTAAATACTCAGCAATGCCTTTCTATCATCACTTGGGAAATCTTCCCCATAAGCGCCATACTGTTTTTTCAAAACCCGAAGGTGGCATTTATTACGAGCAATTGTTCGGCACCGAAGGATTTAGTGGTATGAGTGCCTTGCTTTATCATGTACATCGCCCAACCATGATTCGTCGTGTGGGCAATACCGTGGATGTGGCGCCAAAGGCTGCGGTAGACAAAAATATTTCACCGATGATGCTCGCCGGTTTTCAGGTGGCGCCGGAAAAAGATTTTTTAGAAAGCCGAAAAACTGTTCTATTTAACAACGACCTCAACATCGTACTTTCTGCGCCTACTGAGAGTTTGCGCGATTACTTTTATAAAAACGCTGATGCTGATGAAGTCATCTTCATTCACAATGGCACCGGCACGCTCCGCACACACATGGGAAATATTCCCTTTGGTTATGGTGATTATCTCGTGATTCCACGTGGGATGATTTATCAAATTGACTTTGACAGTGCCGACAATCGCCTCTTCATCGTAGAATCGTTTTCACCAGTAGTTACCCCTAAACGTTATCGCAATCACTTTGGACAAATGCTCGAGCATTCTCCGTTTTGTGAGCGTGATATGCGTCGTCCTTCCGTGCTGGAAACACACGATGAAAAAGGTGAATTCATCATCAAGATTCGCAAAGAAAACGTGTTGCACGAAGTGGTCTACGCCTCACATCCTTTCGATGTGATCGGATGGGATGGATACAACTATCCCTACGCCTTCAATATTTCCGACTTCGAACCCATCACCGGCCGTGTGCATCAGCCACCGCCCGTGCATCAAACCTTCGAAGCGCATAACTTCGTGATTTGCTCTTTTGTACCGCGACTTTACGATTATCATCCACAGTCTATTCCAGCGCCATACAATCACAGCAACATTGATTCGGATGAAGTTTTATACTATGTGGACGGAGACTTTATGAGCCGCAATCACGTCGACAAAGGGTATATTTCACTTCACCCAGGTGGCATTCCTCATGGTCCTCATCCTGGGGCGACAGAGCGAAGCATCGGACAAAAAGAAACTGGCGAATTGGCTGTGATGGTGGATACTTTCCGTCCATTGAAAGTGACTCAACTCGCCATCAATATTGCAGATAAAGATTACCTGACCTCTTGGTTGGACAAATAAAATCGTGAAATGATTACAGATAGCACATCACTCAAACTTGAAAAAGTGATCGCAGAAGCTGAAGACTTTCTGCCACTTTTGGGTACAGACTACGTGGAACTTTACGTGGGTAATGCCAAGCAAGCCGCGCACTATTATATCAGCGCATGGGGTTTCCAACCACTAGCGTACGCTGGCCTCGAAACGGGATCAAAAGACCGCGTATCATACGTTTTGGAACAAGATAAAATTCGTTTGGTCCTCACCTCACCATTGCATAAAGATGGTGACATTAACGCGCACATCAACAAACATGGCGATGGCGTAAAAGTGGTGGCGCTTTGGGTAGATGATGCTACCAAAAGTTGGAAAGAGACCACCAGCCGTGGCGCTGAAAGCTATATGGAACCTTACACTATCGAAGATGAAAACGGTAAAGTGGTTCTTTCAGGAATTCATACTTACGGCGAAACAGTTCACGTATTCGTTGAACGCTCTGCCTACAAAGGTGCATTTATGCCCGGCTACAAACCATGGAACCCTCATTTCAAAGCACCGGAAACCGGTTTGAAATTCATCGATCATATGGTGGGCAATGTGGGTTGGAATGAAATGAATAAGTGGGTTGAATTTTATGGCAAAGTAATGGGCTTCGCCCAATTGGTCAGCTTTGACGATAAAGACATTTCGACTGAATACACGGCCCTGATGAGTAAAGTGATGAGCAACGGCAATGGCCGCATCAAATTCCCCATCAACGAACCTGCAGAAGGCCGCAAAAAATCGCAAATCGAAGAATATATAGATTTCTATGAAGGCGCAGGCGTGCAACACATTGCCGTGGCGACTGACAATATCATCGAAACAGTAACTGCATTGAAAAATCGCGGTGTTGAATTCCTTTACGTACCTGATACTTATTACGAAGACGTCTTGGACCGCGTTGGCCACATTGATGAGGATTTGAACGAATTGAAAAAACACGGCATTTTGATCGATCGCGATGATGAAGGGTATCTACTTCAATTATTCACCAAACCCGTGCTGGATCGACCAACGATGTTTTTTGAAATCATTCAAAGACGAGGCGCAAAGAGCTTTGGAAAAGGAAATTTCAAAGCCCTTTTTGAAGCCATTGAAAGAGAGCAAGAATTGAGAGGAACTCTATAGTTTTTAGTCATTTTTATTCCAAATTCGGGAAACGCGTCCACAAAACGGACGCGTTTTTCCGTTTTGCCAAACACTATCTTACTGATTATCAATGATTGGTAAAATTGGCATTATGGATGTCTTGCGCGCCGGCATGAAACGGATCTTTACACTCATTCTCTTGATCACTTTTGCCTCACATGCTTGGGCAACCGGTGAACCCTACACCTACTTCAATATTTATGTACCACCAAACAACGACGCCGTTCAACGCAACGTGTGTTTGATTGTGACAGCTATCTATGATAGCACTGCATTCAGCATTGTAGATGATGGCGCGGACGGAGACACGGACGATACCGTTTCTGGTATTTTGATGGCTGGTCAGTCGTACATCTTGTACATTAAAGATTTTGGAATCAATGATGACGCTTTGTACGCCAGCGGCGGAACGCTGAAGCGCGATGGAGACTATTTCATCATCACTTCAAGCAATCTGGTCTATGCTTCACAAAGTACGGATAGCGATTGGCAGCACGATTTTGTGCCTAGTGTAACAAAATCTTCAGTGGGTGAAAAATTCATTATTTACGCGCCAAAGGTAAGCAGTTCGAATCGCGACTTAAACGTGTTTGCGTATGAGAACAATACCGTGGTGACAATTTCGAAAATCTCGGCAGATGAACAGCCTTCGTCAACACTTTGGATTGGCCAATGCATCTGTAGTGGATAGCATTGTAGTAGAATGGCCAAGTGGATACACCCAAGTTCTGACCGCGCAGAATCCGAATCAAAACATGACGATCACAGAAGAAATAAAAACGCATGTTCATGGTGTTGTATTCCATGACCTCAATGGTAACTGTATTCAGGATGCTGGTGAGAACGCAATCAGCGGTCAGCGTGTGATGATCACGCCAGGCAATATTCAAACTACAGTAGATGCAAATGGACAATACGATCTTTGGATCAACTATGGTTCTTATAGCATTACCGCAGTTGATGCAGGAGTATGGACCACACCATGTGCGAACCTAAACTTCACCGGTTCAGCAATTAATAATGATATAACAATCAATCTCGCGATGAGCGCTTCATCAGGAAATCCTGATTTAGCCATCAGCGGCGGTAGCACAGCTTGGAGACGCGGCTTTGCAAATACAACCACTATCGATGTGATAAATTTAGCTGCAGGAACGGCAAACAATGTCGCAATCAAAGTGGTGTATCCTGAAGGCCTCTATCCGATTGGTGCCAACAAAGACTATTTCGTTTCACCGAATGGTTCTTGGATATTCCCTGTAGCAGAAATGGCTACAGGTGGTTCATACACCATTACACTTCAAGACTCTGTAGGATTAGAAAATGTAATTGGAGATATTCTTGCCATCAACGCTACCGTATTCTTGGATGAAGAAGACCTGAATATGAATAATAACGACCTCACCATTTCACAAGAAGTCGTAGGAGCGGTTGACCCGAATGACATCTTGGTGTCACCTCGCGGTGAAGGCAGTGAAGGATATATTTCTAAAACACAAGCCCTCACCTATACTGTACGTTTCCAAAACATCGGTAACTATGAAGCAACACGTGTGCGTGTGGTATGCGAAATACCTGAAGAACTAGGTCTTTCAGGCATCGAAACCATCGCCATGAGTCACAACGGACAAATGATGATTGAAGGCAACAAACTCATTTGGACCATGAACAACATTGGTCTTCCTACCTCAGCTGAGAACGAGCCAGCAAGCCATGGCTTCATCGTATTCCGTGGTACACCTTCTTCATTTGTTCAATACAAAGATCGCGTGAACGTGAATGCAGAAATCGTCCTCGACTTTGAAGATGGAATTCGTACGAACACGGTGACCAATACTATTCAGCAAGATGGACAGCAAGCGCGATTTGTGGTATGCTACCCGAATCCGGCCGCTGAAAAGGTGATGGTATCACTCAACAACAACATGCCACAGTATTCCAAAAAAGAGAAAATCGTTAGCGTACGTATCACTGACCAGATGGGTCAAGTGGTGCTGGCTTCTAAAACGTTGAATGTGATGGATGCCCAAATCGACGTTAGTGCTCTTGAAACAGGTGTGTATTTGGTTGTGGTGAAAAATGAACTCGGAATTGAAACCACCGGAAGGCTGGTCAAAATAGATTAAAGTGTTAGTTGATTAGTTAGTTGTTCACAAAGCAAAACGCCCCGAAACTTAACGAAGTTCGGGGCGTTTCATTTTAACCAAATTCTAAATCAAAATATTCTTCTTAATATCCTCAACGACTGCGTTAACAGTCGCTTCCAGCTGTTGAATTTGCTCTTTTAAACCGGGAATATCATTGCCATTTTCTTCATACTTTTCGATGTCCCGTATGATTTGATACATCGATTTAATTCCCAAGTTATCCAAAGACGGTTTAATACGGTG
>JBMOFW010000028.1:0-19031 GCA_049318685.1 Flavobacteriales bacterium | reverse complement strand
CTTTCATAAACGAGTTTTGTCAAACATAAGGAAAATTGGTTTCAAGTTTCTGGTTTCAGGTTTCTGGTCTCTTGAATCGTAACCAGTAACTCAGTAACTAGTAGCTCCTCGCAAATTTCATGGATCCATCGGGTGGTTATTCCATCCACTACTGCGAATTTGTTGAGAATGGTCTTGGACTTGGCCGGTTTGGGGATGGATTGGCTGTTTTGGGAGCTGGCGTCTCGCTCGTCAACGCAGGTGTTTCGGGAGTATCACTACATCGGTCCATGTCTTCTTCAGCTTCTGAATTATTTGCGGAGGTGAATGCGGCTTCAGGAGGTCACGGAGGATTTGTAGTTACCCCAGAACATCCTAATCAACCGCGTTGGTATGACGATGTAGATGCTACCCTTGCTATGTTTCAAGAGGGTGATGCTTTTTGGATGAAGCCCGGAACGGTTTATCATTCTGTGAATGGATATGTGAAAATTAAAGAAGGAAAGCAATGGGTGTATTTGCAGACCAAGGATGTGGTGAAACCGGACGATGTTGCCGCGATTGATTCTCCCGAAGAACCTTCGGGTATCGCCCCTGATATGACTACTCCATCCGCGGAATCACCATTTATTGAGGTAGAGATTATCAATGATGCGAGCCAGATGCCTTTATCCACCTTTATGTCACCGGAGGCATTGGACGCTGAAGTGGAGTGGGAGCAGTTCGGCAATGATCTGAAGAGAGAGGCGGTGATCTTTGCAGAATTGGGACAGATGATGGAAACTACCGTTAACATCTATGTTGAGGGAGGCATGTTATTAATGACAGCGGGAGCCGGAGGATGTGCCATACGTTCTATGAGATATGCTGATGACGCTGTAAATTTTGTGGATGATGCACTCAAATACGCGGATGATGCTGTAAATTTGGTGGATGACGCAGCTAACGGGGGTAAGACAATCATTGGTGAAACAATGGTTCGTGTTGAAGCTGCAGCAGCAAGGAATCCGGGATCAACCATTCTCAAAATGCCGGAGTTTTCAGGTACTCGAGATCAGATAACAAGTCAAATGATGCAGTATAACCGTCAATGGCTCCTGCAGCAAATGAGAAGCGGAAGGTCAATTTTGGATATTGGTTTGGATCCAGCTAGAAAAATACCGAGCATATTCTATCAAATGGAGCAGAACATGATTAAGAATTATTTGAAACTACATCCAGGAGCATTAAACGTGATCAGATAATGGTAGAAGGTAAAGCATTTATAATTACTGTTGAATTGTATTTTTCCTTTCTTGAATCGGAGTTTGGAATGCAAGTCATTGAAGAAAAGCAAAGGGGAAATGCTTTCTATGATGTGCGGTTTGCGGCCAAAGATAAGATCGTTTCAGTCTCTTATGAAAATATTGAAGATTACTTGCAGGTGATTGTTTTTTTGTTGGAGATGGGTCGAATGCCGGACTATGATGATAAAACAAACACCCTTCATTTAAGTCACCTCAATGGTCTTGTGATGTCTAAAGTTAGTAAGGATGAAATAAGCTCAAATGCTAAGTATTTTTCCAAGTGGAATGTCAAAAGTGAACTGGAACGGAAACTTTTAAAAGGAGCTAAAGAACTACGGCTATGTTTGAAACACCTTGATCAATTGAAAATAGCATAATATTGAAAGCCTCGCAATGGGGTGGCATTTTACTGAATAGGTTTCAGAAATACTCTGATCTGGCTGTATCGAATAGTGTCGACAACGTTGTTGTAGCCGAAACAAAAATTGCGAATAAAGCCATAACAGGCGCTAAGCAATCAACCAAAAGCTTATCAAGCGATGCCGCTGCTTCAGGAGTCAATGGCAGGACTACAGGAGCTGTTCGAAAAGCAGGGGCGGATAATTCAGAGGGGATAAACATTTCAGTCGATCAAATAGCTGAAAATTCCGTTGAGTTGGTTAATGCAGCAAATGGAACTGTATTGTCTGCTCAAGAGATTATAAGAATTAAAAACGCTGCAACTCGAATTGGAAAACCTATTACCGTAGTTGGAAGTCGAGCGATTCCTGGCAGGGTAAATAATGGCGTGAATACTTTGACTGGAAACATGTCGGATTGGGACTATATCATTGAAGGACTTAACAGCAAAGATTGGTCGAAAATTAAAAATTCCCTTCCCGGGGCTCAATCATCACTCGAAAATGTGCAAAGAAATATCGATATTCACAGAGGTCCTATTAATTTCGAGTTGCCTCACATCACTTTTTGCCCTCCGTTTTAAAAACCGACGCGTATGAATTTAGAAGAACAAATTTTAATCAATAAGTATGGTCAAGGTTTGATAGATAGAACTGAGTTGCTTTTCAATTTCAATGCCCTTGAGCTGGAGCGAAAACGTGCTTATTTATCGGAAATGGTTTATTTGATTTTGCAATCTAAGCCGGAGAATGAAGATATTGGACTTGTTATCTTGGATTCAGGACTAAAACCCACATACACGCCGTGTGTTCTTTTAAAGAAGGGTATCGCGTTACATAATCTGAATAATATTATTTCATTGCCCGAGATCGAATTGGAGCGTGTTTTTGTATTGTTTCTGAGTTTATTCAAACTGCCGTATCAGAGAAGATTTGTTTTGGAGAAAGACAACCCCGGTAAGTGGTGGTATTGGGATTTGTCAGATCAAGGAAAAGTCGATAAAATATCTAAGGGCTTTATTTAGACTCAGGCTATTCAAAGTAGCGCCATGAATCACCACGACACTGGTTTCAAGTTTCTGGTCTCTAGAATCGTAACCAGTAACTCTGTAACTAGTCACCAGTAACTCTCCCCATCAGGAAAGAAGAACACTTCATACCAAGAACCTCCCAACTTCTCAACCTCCGAACCTTTAAACCTTGAAGCTCACGCCAAGGCCAAAGCGGTCTTTGTTTTCCGGTTGCGCTACGGGGATGTCGTTGAATACGGCGTGCTGATAAAAAAGCGATAAACTCCATTTGCTGAAATACACATCCAAGCCACCATGCAGCAAATACTGCGTGCCGCCAGTATTCTCTTTTTCGAGATCGTATTGATAATCCACTTGGGCATTCTCCATAGAATAGCCAATGGTGGGCAACACACTGATGACGCGGGTTTCACCGCTTACATAAGCTGCACTGCCTCGGGGTTTTATTTCGCGTACAAAATCTTTTTTATAAAATACACTCGCCGTTGTTTGCACAAAATCGCCAAAGGCATAGGTCAATTCATTTTCGCCACGCAGGGTGTATTGCCCAATGGCATTCACCCCCCAATTGCGATAACGAATAACATAATAGACCTGTACAATGAAGTCGGTGCTGCCAGTACCAATCTGAAATAGCGCGGGCAACATGGTCTTGCTGTCGTCGCGCTGCATGTATTTTCCTGTGGGCAATTTCACACCTATACCGGCGGTCAAAATTTGCTTAAACCGCACTTGCATGCTGTCTGTGGTATTGAGAAAGGTGTAGAGCACACTGCCCTGCAAATCGCCAATGCCCTTGATCTGCGTGGTGCGCAGCGTTTCGGTCCGGGTGTTCAATTTATAGGGCAACACAAAGGCAAACTGAAAACGTCGACCAGTGAACTTGCGATAATTGAAATCAAACGACCAGTTTTCATCTTTGAGCACCCGACTCTGCCCATTCATATTGAGCGCTGTCATTGGATGATGAAAGATGCGGTAACCGGAACGTATACCAAATTGATCATATCCAAATTGGGGTATCATGCCCATGAAACTGCCACCCGATCCACAGCCGCAAATATCACAAGCGTCTGATGTGGTGGTTATTGTAGCGAGTACAATAAGTATGAATAATTTTTTCATGGTTCTGCAAACCGTTGATCACCGATGTAGGTGAAATCATTGAGCGTGTACAAGAAAGCTTTGATGGCGGCGCGCTCCTCATCGGTAAGCGGTATGCCGGAGGAAAGCAAAGGATCTAAACTCGCGGAGGCTACAACGCCTTCTTCGTAGTGATCCAATACTTTGTTGATGGTACTAAATCGACCATCATGCATGTAGGGATAAGTGAATTCTAAATTGCGCAATGAAGGCACTTTGAATTTACCCAAGTCGGCCGGATCTTGCGTGATGCGGTTGCGACCCAAATCTGCAAACTCGGTATCTAGTCCGTTGTTGCGGTAGCTAAAGTCGGTAAACAAGGGCTCTGTATGACAGCTGTTGCACTTGGCTTGAAAGAGGACATATCCTTGTTGTTCGATAGCGGTGAATGTTGTTTCGCCGCGCTTCACTTGATCGTATTTGCTATTGTTGGAAACGATCATCGACATGAATTGAGCGAATGCGCGCAACATGCGTTGATCATTGATCTCCGTGCTTCCAAATGCTTTTTCAAACAAGGGAGGATAGGACGGATCATTTTGCAATTTCTCGAGAATATTCGCTACGGTTTCGCCCATTTCGAGGGTGTCGAGCAAGGGCGCTAATGGCATGACTTCGATGTGTGTGATGCCACCGTCCCACATATACGTGGGATGCCAAGCCATATTGAAAATAGGCGGCGCATTGCGCTTGCCCTCACGGCCGTATATGCCAAAACTCAAAGGCACGCCGTGATCGGCAAAACCATGGACTTGTGCATGACATGAACCGCACGAAATAGTGTTGTTGACGCTAAGTTGTTTGTCGTAAAATAATTTTCTCCCCAACTCAAATCCACTCTCCGTGATTGGATTATTGATGAATTGATAATGTGTAGGGGGAAAATAGGATGGAACCACAAGCCCCTGGAAAGAGGCTTGTGGTACTTCATCATTCTCTTTTTGGCATCCTGAGACTACAACCAGCAGCATGCACCAGAATAGAATATTTTTTCCGGTGAAATTCATCACGTCTTAGTTATGAATGTGTTCGAATTCGATTCCGCTAAAGAAGTTGTCGGCGAGGGTAGCGGCCATAGCACCAGGCATGGTGATATTGCTGCCCATGGCCACTGTATGCACGTGGTCTGGATTGTCAAAGAATTGTTTGATATCTACTGCCATGTGAATTTGTGGTGTAGCACTTGGGCTCACGCTCAATATCGCTGGGTCGAAGCTAAAGGTGCCTGTATTCACAGATGAATTGGCGCCGTAGAAACCTCCGAGGTGATATGCAAATGATCCGTTGGATGATTGTGGACAATCGCCTTCCAATTTGATCATAATGTATCCTGAGTTCCATGTCCAAAACATGGCGTTGGCGATACTCAAAGCTCCAGTTTGCGCGCCGCTCACGTTGCGGGTGCTATCTACACCAATGGTGAAGGTAACGTCTGTATAGTCACCTGTAGGTACACCGGTGATGTCGAGGATATTGCTTCCATCAGCCTCAAGGTTCACCAAATAATAGCTTTCAGGTTGCGACCAAGTGGTGCCGTCTGCTTTGTGAAACTGCACATTGGATACATAGTATTTGGTTGTGTTGAATGTTACCGATTCACCACTTCCGGTGGTGTAGGCGGTTCCGAGAGCAAACTCTTCATCACCAAACGTGTGCTCCATTTCGAGTTTAACTGTACCAGTAGTAGCAACTGGAGTGATGATTTCTTCATCATCATCGTCTTTTTTACAAGAACTAAAAGTCAAGGCAATAGCCATCGTGCCCATCATAAGGGCGAAAATATTTTTTTTCATAGAAAGTTTTCTGAGAGTTGAATAAATAATACGCGAGCGCCATTGACGAATTGTCGGCGCTAAAGAGAAAGTATATTATCCGAATAAGGGTGGATGAAATACACCGCGTAATTGAACCTCAGAATGCATGGAAGCAAGACGCGAAGCGGGTTCGCGAACTTCCGGAGAATGACCGAATGAATGCTCGGGTTGATCCGAGAGAATGAAATAACTGACTTCTATTTTTGAAAGAATAGGTAGATTCGAAGCTGCACGATCTTTCGCTGCTTCTGCTGCGCGAAGTTGTTTGCCGATCGCACATTGTCCATTACAATTCTTCATCGGATTGTCTTTGTTTTCACAAAGTACTTCCTTGTAGTAATTGTAATTCGCCCAATAATTGACAATCAATCCGGTCTTGATCATCATCGGACCGGAAAGAGCAATCAATAATATGAGGGCGACGTAGGGGCGCAATGTTATTTTACTTCGGTAACAGAAAAACGATAGTACTCCATAATTTCATTGCAGAGCAATTTTTTGCATGCTGCATCCACTTTGCTTTCTGCAGTGGCTTGATCCGCTGCGTCTACTTGAAGTGTGATGTGTTTGCCGATGCGCACACCCTTGATTTCTGGCAATCCCAAGTTGGTCATGGAATTGGTTACTGCTTTTCCTTGTGGATCCAGCAATGCTTCAAGTGGCATTACATCGATTTCTGCTTTGAACTTCATGATTTTTTAATAAAATGAAAGACTATAGAGGTTACTGCATACAAAAGTAAGGCAATCACTATAGAAATAAAAAGAGATTTGTAATGGAAAAAACTGACCAGAATCACGGGTACTAACAACATTATACAGGAATATCTATCTTTATTATCTGCCCAGGCGCTGCTGGAGAACTTAAAAGCGATCATGCGCACGGTAGAAACCATGATGAGTGAAGTAATGGCCAAGAGCCCAAGCGTCACCGCATAATGGGGGATTTCAAAGTAACCGCCGAATGGGAAGATGCGGTCTTCAATAGTGGCCAAGGAAAGCGCTGCCCAAAACATCCCGTTGGCGGGTATGGGCATGCCTTTGAATTCTTTCGTTTGATTTTTATCAATATTGAATCGCGCCAATCGAAAAGCACCCGCTGCGGCATTAAGAAAGGCTGCGTATTTCAAAAATGACAAAGAGGCGGGGAGACTTTCTTCCAACATAGTGAACGCCAAAATCGAAGGCGCTACACCGAAAGAAACGACATCGGCGAGGGAGTCGAGTTGTTTGCCCAATTCCCCGTCTGCTTTTACAGCGCGGGCTACAGCGCCATCGAGCAAATCGAGAAAGGCCGCGGCGAGAATGAATATTCCGGCCATGCTTTCATATCCTTCACGCGCTGCCAACAAACAAGCAACCCCACCAAAAGTGAGGTTGCCGAGTGTTATTGTATTTGGTAAAAACTTCATCGAATGGAGTTTCAAGTTTCAGGTTTCATGTTTCTAGTTTACAATTTTGAGGCAAAGTTGCCATCAGCATTGTAACCAGTAACTATGTAACCAGTAACCTAGCCTACAGGGTTTGCTTCACTTCCACTTCTTCAAACGCTTCGATATTGTCGCCCACTTTGAGGTCGTTGAACTTATCGATATTCAAACCGCATTCGTATCCTTTGGCTACTTCCTTCACGTCGTCTTTGAAACGTTTCAATGAACCAAGGTCGCCTGTGTAGATGACGATACCATCGCGGATCAAGCGGATTTTGCTGTTGCGCGCGAGTTTTCCATCGAGTACGAAACATCCGGCCACAGTTCCCACTTTCGTGATCTTGAACACATCGCGGATCTCTGCAGTACCAATGATTTGTTCTTCGATTTTCGCAGACAACATACCTTCCATCGCTTCTTTGATTTCTTCGATGGCTTTGTAGATGATGCTGTACAAACGAATTTGGATCTCTTCGTTTTCGGCCAATTTGCGTGCACCGCTGGATGGACGCACCTGGAAGCCCACGATGATCGCGTCGGAAGCCGATGCGAGCAATACGTCTGACTCGGAGATTTGTCCCACCCCTTTGTGGATGATACGCACTTGGATTTTTTCGGTAGAAAGCTTTTGCAATGAATCCACCAAAGCTTCCACTGATCCGTCCACGTCCCCTTTGACGATGAGGTTGAGTTCTTTGAAATCGCCCAAAGCAATACGACGACCGATCTCTTCGATGGTGAGGTGTTTTTTGGTACGAACACTCTGCTCGCGTTGCAATTGCTGACGCTTGGTAGCAATGGTGCGTGCTTCTCTTTCGTCTTCGAAGACGTTGAATTTGTCACCGGCATTTGGCGCACCTTCAAATCCTAGGAGGGATACAGGTGTTGCCGGACCGGCTTCGGTTATTTTGGCGCCGCGTTCGTTGAACATGGCTTTTACTCTACCACTGTATTGACCGGCGAGGATTGGATCTCCGATGCGGAGTGTTCCACCTTCTACCAATACTGTTGCTACATATCCGCGACCTTTGTCCAAAGACGATTCGATCACGGTACCCACAGCGCGCTTATTTGGATTGGCTTTCAGGTCGAGCAATTCTGCTTCGAGCAATACCTTCTCCAACAATTTATCGATGTTGAGTCCTTTTTTCGCAGCGACTTCCTGGCTTTGGTATTTACCGCCCCATTCTTCCACGAGGATGTTCATAGCCGACAATTGTTCGCGGATTCTTTCAGGATTGGCTCCGTCTTTATCCACCTTATTGATGGCAAAGATCATGGGTACACCCGCTGCTTGCGCGTGGCTGATGGCCTCCTTGGTTTGGGGCATCACGCTGTCGTCGGCCGCTACCACGATGATGGCTACGTCGGTTACCTGAGCACCGCGAGCACGCATAGCGGTAAACGCTTCGTGACCCGGTGTATCGAGGAAGGTAATGCGTTTGCCGCTTGCTGGAAGCATCACACTGTATGCACCAATGTGCTGGGTGATACCACCGGCCTCACCAGCTACCACATTGGCATTGCGGATAAAGTCGAGCAAGGATGTTTTACCGTGATCGACGTGACCCATCACCGTTACTACCGGTGGGCGAGACACGAGATCTTCCGGACTATCTTGTTCTTCAATAATACCTTCAGTGGCTTCAGCGCTAACGAATTCAACTTGATAGCCAAATTCTTCAGCGATGATGTGAATGGTCTCGGCATCGAGACGTTGGTTGATCGAAGCAAAGATGCCCAATGACATACACACCGAGATGATCTCTACGGGCTGTCTGTTCATCATATTGGCCAACTCAGAAACCGTAACGAACTCGGTGAGTTGGAGTACGGTGCTTTGTTCCATATCACGTGCTGCTTGTTCTTCAGCACGGCGCGCTACCTGATCACGTTTTTCACGACGGAATTTCGAAGATTTCGATTTTCCTTGTCCGCCTAGGCGAGCAAGGGTTTCCTTGATCTGGTTTTGGATTTGTTGTTCGTTAACTTCTTTCTTTTGATCCGGTTTGGCTGGAGGAGTTTGGCCTGGACGGTTTCTGTTTCCACCACCACCGCCGGCTCCGCCGCCACCACGTTTATCAATTTCTTGTTGACGAGTGATATCTACTTTCGCTACGCGTTTGCGTTTGCGTTTTTCTTTGTTCGGATCGTTATTGGATTGCGACTTGTCGTCTTTTTTCTTTTCAGCAGGCGTTGGCAAGTCGATTTTTCCCATCACTTTGACACCGCTCAATTTCTGCACGTTGACTTTGATGAGTTCCTTTTCTACAGGTGCTGTTGGAGCTTCCGGTGTTGGAGCTACTGGGGCAACGGCCGCTGGTGTTTCTACCGCTGCGGGCGTCTGCTTTTCAGATCCGTCTTCTTTGTTTTTTCCTTTTTTAGTCGCAGACTTTTCGGCTTCGGCTTTCGGTTCTTCTTTTTTCTTGCCTTTTACCTTTGATTTTTCGTGAGAAGACAAATCGATTTTACCAATGATTTTTACATCGTTGGAACGTTCTTCGTCTTGTTCAACAGGTTCCATTTTTACACCACCCGGAGTTTCAAACACTTCGGGTTCTGGAGCCACAATTTCTTGTACAGGCTCGGGCTCCGGCTCGGGCGCAGGAGCGGGAATAGGCGCCGGTGCGGGCGCTTCTTCTTTGACTGGAGCAGCTTTTACCGGCTCCGGTTTGCGCGTAAATTTAGAAAGATCAATCTCCGGTTCTTCCTCATCGGTGCCGTCACTCTTTTTCTTCTTATTCGAATCAATGGTGATGGTCTCGCGAGATTCGCGGGTCTTGGTGGCTTGAGCAGCTTTTTCCTTTGCTTTCTGATCGCTAGAGAATTCAATCTCCAACAATTCGAAAACATCCGCTTCGATTTTCGCCATCGGATTGTTTTCGATCGCAATTCCTTTCTTCGAAAGGAACTCGACGATAGTATCCTTACTAACGCCAAGCGAAACCGCTGCTTTACCTAATCTTTGTGGTGCCTTGTTTTCGGACATAAATTGTATTTGGATCTCCACTCCGGCTTTTTCAGCAGGAGTGGAGAGCTTTTTCACTTCACTTAAAAAAATAACTACAACTACTACTATTCAAATTCTTCCTTGAGGATGCGCAATACTTCTTCTACTGTTTCCTCTTCGAGGTCGGTGCGCTTCACCAAGTCTTCTTTCGGGATTTCGAGAACGGAGCGAGCGGTATCACAACCAATCGACTTCAATTCTTCGATGATCCAGCTATCAATTTCGTCTGAGAATTCGTCGAGATCCACATCATCGATGTCGGCCTCATTTTCACGATATACATCAATGTCGAATCCGGTCAAGCGACCAGCCAAACGAATGTTGTGTCCACCTTTACCAATGGCCAGGGAAACCTGATCAGGCTTGAGGAACACATCTGCTTTTGCATTATCACGATCGAGGTTGATACTCGAAATCTTCGCCGGAGCGAGTGCACGAGAGATCAACAATTGATCATTGGATGTGAACTGAATCACATCGATATTTTCATTGCGCAATTCGCGAACAATGCTGTGGATACGAGAGCCTTTCGGACCAACGCAAGCACCTACTGGATCAACACGATCGTCATAGCTTTCTACAGCTACTTTCGCTCTCTCACCCGGTTCACGAACGATTTTCTTGATGGTGATCAAGCCATCAAATACTTCTGGAACTTCTTGTTCAAACAATTTCTCCAAAAACTCAGGAGCTGTGCGGCTGAGGATGATTTGTGGAGAGTTGTTGCGCATGTCTACTTTATATACTACGGCACGAATAGTGTCGCCTTTTTTGTAGAAATCACTTGGAATTTGTTGATCTTTTGGAAGCAACAATTCGTTGTCTTCGTCATCGAGCACCAAAATTTCTTTTTTCCAAACTTGATATACTTCACCGCTGATGATATCACCAACGCGTTCGCGGTATTTTTGATAGATATGGTCTTTCTCCAATTCAATGATGCGCGAAGCCAAGTTTTGACGCATAGCCAATACATTGCGGCGACCGAAGTCTTCGATTTTGATTTCTTCGATCAATTCCTCACCTACTTCGAGGTCTGGTACGATCTTGCGCGCCATGCTCACTTCGATTTGTGCTACCTCATCATCGAGTTCACCATCAGGAACGATTTCGCGCGTACGCCAAATCTCCAGGTCACCACGATCTGAGTTTACAATAATGTCGAAGCCGTCATCGGCTCCCCAACGTTTGAGGATCATGTTGCGAAAGACATCTGACAAAATATTTGTCATTGACTCTCGGTCGATGTTCTTGAATTCTTTGAATTCCGAGAACGCCTCACTAAGGTTTACCCCTTTCATTTCACAATGATTTATTTGAAGCTAATTACAATTTTGGTCTCTTTTATCATGTCAAACCCGACTTCATTGTCGCGTTCTACCCATTTCTTTCCTTTTTTACCGGGCACTTCCTCGCGGGTGCGGGTGTGAACCGTAATTTTTTCCTCATCTGCCGCAGTTAGCGTGCCTTCCATCTCGGTGCCATCAATCATTTTGATGCTCACCGTGCGACCAATGTTTTTAAAATATTGACGCTTGAGTTTCAGCGGACGACCTACACCGGGAGAACTGACATCCAAGGCGTAATCCTCTACTTCACGATCAAGGTTGCCCTCCACGTGACGACTAACACCTAAACAATCTTCCAAGGCCAAGCCGCTGTCGCGGTCGATGAAGATCTCGATTTTGTTGCCCGGCTTCACCTGAATTTCAACGATAAACATGTCTGTTCCGCTGATTTTCTCTTCCACTAAATTTTTTACGGTCTCTACGGTAATCATAATTCTAAATTACTGAAAATCAACACGGGAGCAAATTTTTTGATAAAAAAAAGAGGGGCTTTGACCCCTCTCACGTGAATATTTCAGTGCCTAAAGCAGCGCAAAGATACAAACTTTTTTCCCCCGAATCAAATGGACACGCTTAAAATCATTATATTAGGTACGCGGTTTACACTTAACTAACATCTGAACTAATGATCGAAACGAAGGACGAGCTCTTTCAGCTGCTACGAAAATCCGATCAAGCGCTTGATTTTTTTCAGTTGAACTCGAAAGGGTTTTTCTGGTTGTGGAATTCATCAAAAGCAGAGCAAGTCTATATCAGTCCTGGTTTTTGGGAACATCTCGGTTATAGTCAACTGAGCGGGATTACGGATATGCCATCTTGGCGAGCCGTTATCTTTCCGGAAGATGCATTGATTTCCGAGCAACACTCTCGGCGTCAACTTGAAAATACCTCATACCGCTATCAGCAAGTGGTACATTACCTGCATCGCAACGGGCAAACCGTGCGTATGATGAACACCGGAGTTGCCATAAATGATGTAGATGGAGAAGGACCCTACGTACTGGAGAGTTTGGAGCCCATCACAGCGGATAAAAACCAAGTCAACACCTCCGCAGAGATCAATCTTGAAGTCTTTTTCGAAGCCAGCGAAAGCCTTCTATGCGTGATCGATGAAAACTTCTATGTCAAAAGAATTAATCAGAATTGGGAGTCGCGTCTTCAAATTTCCCCTAAAGAATTGATGGCAGAGAATTTTCTTGATTTTTTGCATCGTGAGGATCGTCGATTGGCAGAAGAATATC
Organism: Flavobacteriales bacterium; assembly: GCA_049318685.1. GTDB lineage: Bacteria > Bacteroidota > Bacteroidia > Flavobacteriales_D > Sanyastnellaceae > JAIXWP01. Next base: position 6,351 of record JBMOFW010000028.1, on the reverse strand, counting down.
TAAAGCAATTATTTGCTGGTAGACCCGATGCTAAATTTATCGGACGTGTTGTGACGGATGATTCGAAAAAGCACATAATTGAATGGAAAGCGAAATTGGCCAATGAACTTGTGTATTTGGTGGGAACTGAAGTCACAGAACAAGTGGATGTGCAGCGCGAATTGTTGGAGAATCGCAACTTTATTGATAAAGTGCTGAAAACCTTGCCCGGTCATATTTTCATTTATGATTTGGAGAAAAAGCGGATGACCTTTTCCAATATGGGACTCACGCGTTATTTTGATCGCGGTGAATTGGAAATGAAATTGAATGATCATTCACTTTTTGGAGAACTTCTCCATCCGGATGATCGATCAAATATGGCGCGTTTCATTTTTGAAATGTCAAGTGCCTATGACAATGAGGTTGTAGAACGCATTTTTCGATTGATCGAAAAAGGGTCAATCATTCGTTATTTCCGCACGCATTGCTTGGTGTTTAAACGTGATGAGCAAGGCAAAGTGATTCAGTTTTGTGGCAAGGCACTGGATGTCACCGGTCTTGTTTATGCCGAAAATAGACTAATCGAATCCGAAGAACGCACGCGCGCATTGCTCGAACATGGTGGAGACCTTTACGTGGTGTCTTCGCCAACTGAATTGAAATATGTGAGCCCAAACCTTACGCGTTTTTTGGGATATACGGAGCAAGAATACCGAGATATTGCCTTAGAGGAATTGGTTCATCCGGATGACCAACCGCTGCGGTGGCATGAATTGGAAGAGCCCGGATCATCTTTATTGTTTGAATACAGATGCAAACACAAAAATGGTCATTACATCTGGATGGAGGCCTTTGGAATAAATCTATTTCATGTGGAAGCTGTTCAAGGCATGGTGTTCAATATGCGGGTTATCACCGAAAGAAAAAACATCGAATTGGCGTTGAAGCGACAGGGCGAACAGTTGGAACGCAAGAATCATGAGCTGGAACAATTTGCTTATATCGCCTCTCATGATTTATTAGAACCTATTCGCACGTTGCGTAGTATTTCTGATTTGCTCAAAGCAGAATATCGGGCAAATTTGGTGGGTGACGGTATGACTTATGTCGATTTTATCGAAAGATCTACGGAGCGCATGAGTCAATTGATCACCAGTCTGCTTGAGTATGCGCGCATTGGAAAGGAATTAAACGCGGCATCAGTGGATATTGAGGATCTTGTTGCCAACGCGGTAGAAGATTTGAAATTGGTGATTCGCGAAACAGGAGCAGACGTCGTCGTAGGAAGTTTGCCACGTATGCGCGTATATCCCATTGAACTTCGCCAAGTGTTTCAAAACATTTTGAATAATGCATTGAAGTTTCGAGCCAAAGACCGCAAACCACGCATTGAAATAAGCTATGAACCCGCGGCTGGTGGCGCGTTGTTTCGTATTGCAGACAATGGGATTGGTATACCAGCGGGTTCCATTGAACGGATTTTTAAAATTTTCAATCGATTGCATAGTCGTCATGAAATTGAAGGAGTCGGCATAGGATTAGCTCACAGCAAAAAAATTGTTGAATTGCACGGAGGGCGCATTTGGGTTGAATCAGAAGTGGAAAAGGGTTCATCATTTTGTTTTGTTATTCCCGAGATAACAGAATAGCTTTCCAAGTTCAACATGTTTTAACAAGTGCAGCGTATGTGCGTTGTGGCGCGTCATACTATCTTTCCCACCGAAAGAAAACCACTATGATCAAGACTACACTTTCTATTATCGCACTTGTATTCAGTGCATTCATTGTTCAAGCGCAAAAAGAAGCCGCATGGATTCGGTATGCATCCATTAGTCCAAATGGTGAAAAAATTGTTTTTTCCTACGCCGGAGATTTATTTGTCATTGGCGTGAATGGCGGCACAGCTACTCCGATTACCACGAGCGACGCGTATGATTTTATGCCGGTGTGGTCGCCGGATGGATCTAAGATTGCTTTTGCGTCAAATCGCTTTGGCAATTTTGATGTGTTTGTCATGAATGCTTCCGGTGGAGAAGCAACACGATTGACCTATCACAGTGCAGATGACTCACCAAGTGATTTTAGCAATGACGGGAAAGAGATCATCTTTTGGTCTTCTCGCAGAGATGCTGTAAGTAATCAGCAATTCCCAACCGGTGCATTTCCCGAATTGTATTCTGTAAGCATTGGTGGCGGTCGAGAAAAGCAGATCAATACTTTGCCCATGCTTTGGGCCAAATACAATCGTGCTAATTCGGATTTGATGGTATACCAAGATCAGAAGGGGTATGAAAATGAATTTCGTAAGCACCATACATCATCCGTTACGCGCGACATCGCTATCTACAATGCCAAGGACGGTTCACACAAACGTATTTCTACATTTGAAGGAGAAGATTTGAATCCGGTCTTCGCACCGAATGGTCAGTCGGTTTTTTGGTTGACAGAAAAAGAGGGCATCTTCAATGTGGTGAAGTATGACGTAGCTTCTGGTAAAACGAACATGATGACTTCTATGAAAGATCATCCTGTGCGCTACTTGTCTGTGAGCAATTCAGGCATCTTGTGTTTTACCCATCACGGGTTTTTATACACACTCAAAGAGGGCGGACAGCCGGTGAAAGTGCCTGTTCAAATTACCCAAGATGACCGTTACACCGATCATAAGAATGTGCCTGTGGCGGGCGCTTCTGAGTTTGAAGTATCGCCAAGTGGAAAAGAAATAGTGTTTGTGCATCGCGGTGAAGTCTTTGTTTCTTCTGTGGCAGAAGGAACCACCAAGCGCATCACCAATACCCCGGAGCAAGAGCGTAACGTTAGTTTTTCTCCAGATGGTCGTTCTATTCTCTATGCTGGTGAACGCAATGGAAGTTGGAATCTCTACATCGCGAAAATTGCTCGCGCTGAGGAAGTGTATTTTTTCAATAGCACATTGATCAACGAGGAAGCGGTCCTGACAACACCTGAAGAAACCTTTCAAGCCAGCTTTTCTCCCGATGGAAAGGAAGTAGCTTTTTTGGAAGAACGCACTGCGCTACGGGTATTGAATTTGGCATCGAAACAAGTACGCACCATTGTACCAGCGGATAAAAATTATTCCTATTCTGATGGCGACCAATTCTATCAATGGTCGCCCGACGGCAAATGGTTTTTGGTGAATTATTTACCCAAAACACAATGGATCTCGCAAATGGGATTGGTCGCCGCTGATGGCAAAAGCCCCATTGTGAATCTTAGCGAAAGCGGTTACGGAGCGTCCATGCCGCGCTGGATGATGGATGGTAAAATGGCGATGTGGATCAGTGATCGCGATGGTCAGAAAAATCACGCTTCGTGGGGTGGTGAGGTCGATGTGTACGCGTCGTTCTTTACACAAGAAGCTTATGACGTGTTTAAGATGACTAAGGAAGAATACGAGTTATATAAAGAGAACGAGAGCAAGAGTAAGAGCGAGAACGAGAAGAAGAACGAGAAGAAGAATGAGAACGAGAGCAAGAACAAGAGCAAGAAGAAGAGTGATGAAGAAAAGGATAAAGAGAAAGAAATGGTGTTGAAGCCGGTGGAGATTCAGTTGGAGGGAATGGATCAGCGCAAAGTGCGATTGACTATTCATTCTTCTGAACTCAGCGATGCGTGGGTGTCAAAAGATGGTGCGAATCTGTATTACATCTGTCAGTTTGAACAAGGATATGATTTGTGGCAAACAGATTTGCGCACGAAAGAGACGAAAATCTTGCAGAAACTGAATGGTGGTCCTGGAGCCATTGTTCCGGATACTTCGGGAAAAGTCTTGTTTGTATTGTCGAATGGAGCAATCACCAAAATTGATTTGGAAAAAAATGAAATGAAACCAGTCCCCATCAAGGGCGATATGGTGTTGAATGAAGACGCAGAAAGAGCGTATCTCTTTGAACACATTTGGCGCCAAGCGCAAAAGAAATTCTATGTATCAGATTTGCACAATGTGGCTTGGGATTTTTATAAGAAAGAATATGCTGCAAAGGTGGCTGAGATCAACAACAATTATGACTTTGCTGAATTGATGTCGGAATTGCTCGGTGAATTGAATGCCTCACACACAGGAGCCTATTACGGATCAGGCGATCCGAATGGCGATCAAACAGCTTCATTGGGGCTCTACTATGATGAAGCCTATATGGGTGATGGATTGAAAATCGCTGAGGTGATGAAAGGCAGTCCGGTCATCAAACAAGGCTCAAAAATCAAGGAAGGTGTGATCATTGAGAAAATTGATGGAGTGACGATCAAAGCAGGCGATAATTATTTCCCATTGCTCAATAAGAAAGTAGGTGTACCTACATTGCTGTCGCTCTTTGATCCGAAGACGGCCCAACGCTGGGATGAAACTGTCAAACCATTTCACTACGGGAATGAAAATGAATTGATGTACCGCCGATGGGTAGAAAATTGCCGTCACTTGGTGGATTCATTGTCCGGTGGCAAATTGGGTTATGTGCATGTGCGAGGTATGGACGATCGCAGTTTCCGCAAAGTATATGAAGATGCTTTGGGTAAATACGGCGACTGCGAGGGTCTCGTGGTTGATACCCGTTTCAATGGAGGTGGGTGGCTGCACGATGATTTGGCGACCTTCCTCAGCGGAAAGACTTACATGAAGTTCGTGCCGCGTGGACAGCATATTGGCAATGAACCCGAGTTTAAGTGGAAAGAAACATCGATTGTGGTGATGAACGAATCGAATTATTCCGACGCACATATGTTTCCTTATACCTATCGGGCGCTCGGTGTAGGAAAGCTCGTAGGGATGCCGGTAGCGGGAACAGGTACTGCCGTGTGGTGGGAACCGCTTCAAAACGGGGTGGTGTTTGGTATTCCGCAAGTGGGGATGATTGGCAATGATGGAAAGTACTTGGAAAATCAACAACTCGAACCGGATTATAAAGTAGACAATCGTCCAGAAACGGTGATTCTTGGTCGGGATGAACAATTGGAAAAGGCAGTAGAAGTCTTGATGAAGCGTTAGTCACTTTATGGGTATGAAATCTTTTTGTTAAGTCCTGTTTAAATTTTTCTTATAATTGTGAATGTCCGAAACTTAGTGTGGAGTGCGCCGTAGCTTGCTGCTATGTTTGGTGTATTGCTCAGAAGATTAAGGACCCTGCGGTCAAAAATATTTTTTAGTTTCCTCTCATTTATTGCATTATCCGTGATATGGATGGCTGTTTATTTTACGATAAACACCAAGCGAAATGAGTACGCTGCATTTGCAGATGAGTTATCTGCGATTCACAATCGTCTTTTACAAAGCAATGCGTCGCTTCAATATTTCATTAGTGGAGGGTATCACAATCCAGCCTTTTACAGCACGAAGCGAGAGCGCAATATTGATTTATTTATTGATCAACAACAACAGGTTATTGAGGAATTGTCCTTGATGAAAGTGAAGGCGCAATCAATGGATGCTACGTATGTAGATGAAATTGGAAAGCTCGAAGCGGAGCAGCGCCTGTTGAATGATTCAGTGAAGTATTTAAAGATTCTATATTTAGAGCGAGGTTTTAAGGATCACGGCGCGGAAGGCCGTATGCGTGAGGCGGCCCACAAGATTGAGGAAGAGGGATTGCTCCCCGAAATAAATATTCTTCGCTTGCGCCGTTTAGAAAAGGATTTTTTATTGCGTGGAGAATCACAATATGTTGACCGTTTCAATGCGGTTTCAAATGATCTTTTGGCCTCGGCAACGGGCAATTCGCTCGTGACCTTACAGTCGTATCAAAGCGAATTCAATCGTCTCGTAAGCGCTGTCGTTAAAATTGGTGTTAGTGGCGAGTCTGGATTGTTATTGTCCATTTCAAATCAAATCAAAGCGAGCGACGAACACTTTAACTTGATTAATGAGTTACATGCTATTGAATTTGGAGAAATTCAAAGAAAGTACAATGTATTGCTGCTCTCGATCACTATTGCTTTTGCGCTTTTTATCATAGGACTGAGCATATTTCTAAGCCGAAAGTTGACCAACGAATTGAAGGAACTCAATTTGCGCATGTTCAATTTTATTCGTGCGCGTTTTAAGGAATCCACGGAGGATTCCGTGGCGAGTAGCTTCAGACCCGGCACTGTCGAAATAGATCAACTCAATAAGTTATTTGTGTTGATGAAGCGCAATTTAAAGAGCACATTGCACGATTTGGAAAAATCGTCTGCGGATGCCAAGCGAATTTCTGAATATAAAAGCCAATTCTTGGCGAATATGTCGCATGAGATGCGCACACCCTTGAATGGCGTAATTGGTATGGTTTCGGCAATCGAAAAAACAAAACTTGATGAAGAGCAAACCGAATGTGTATCCATCATAAAATACTCTTCGAATCATTTGTTGGAGTT
>JBMOFW010000027.1:0-19083 GCA_049318685.1 Flavobacteriales bacterium | reverse complement strand
AGCGAGGGCGGTTGGCACAGCACCATTGTTGACCCCAAAAAAATATTCTCCAAAGCTTTGGAAGAAAAAGCGTCGTCTGTCATTGTAGCACACAATCACCCCAGCGGCAATACACAACCAAGTCCAGAGGATAAACGAATCACAGGCAAACTTCGTCGATGCGGTCGTGATTTAGAACTGCCCGTACTTGATCATTTAGTAATAACTTCGCAGGATTACTTCAGCTTTGCTGACGAAGGCATACTTGACTCCGAATGAAAAGAATACTGACCATTGTTGGTGCTAGACCACAGATTATCAAAGCGGCTGCTATATCACGAGCCATTCAAACGCAATTTTCAGAGCAATTACACGAGGATATCTTACATACTGGCCAGCATTATGGCGAAAACATGTCGGAAGTATTTTTTCGTGAATTGGGTATTCCTTTACCCAAGCATCAATTGGCGACAGGAGGCGGTCATCATGGAGAACAGACCGCTAAAATGATCGCCGGTATTGAATCTATTCTGTTGAAAGAAAGATACGACGCGGTGTTGGTCTATGGCGATACCAATTCCACTTTAGCCGGCTCCTTGGCCGCTTCCAAACTTCATATTCCTCTAATACATGTGGAAGCAGGTCTTCGTTCGTTTAATAAAGCTATGCCAGAGGAGATCAATCGCATTGTATGTGACCATGTTTCTTCTCTACTCTTCTCGCCCACCCTTCAAGGTATTGAGAACTTAAAGAAAGAAAACATCGTGCATCATCCTGACGGAATTGGTCCGGATTCACCTCGCGTCTTTCATTGCGGAGACATCATGTACGACAATGCCCTACACTTCAGTAAACAGGTAGTAGATCGGGCATCACATTGGCATATTACGCCAGGACAGTTTATTCTTTGCACCATTCATCGAGATCACAACACCGACGACCCCGCCAAATTGGATCAAATTCTGCACGGGTTGTGCGAAATAGCCTCCCAATTTGAGCAACACATCATTCTCCCCATCCATCCGCGGACAAAGCAAAAGTTAAGTCCCGAATGGACTGACCGGTTAGCTTCAAATCCCTTGATCAAGTTGGTATCCCCACTATCTTATTTGGACATGATATTCTTGGAAAGTCAATGCAGTGCGATCATTACCGACAGCGGCGGGGTGCAGAAAGAAGCCTACTTCTTCATGAAGCCCTGTTTGATCATGCGAGATCAAACTGAATGGGTCGAATTGGTTGAAAATGGCAATGCCCAACTCTGTGAAACCAACGCCGAAGTCATGTTAAAGCGATTTAAAGCGCTTATTTCCTATAAAAAAGATATGATTTGGCCATCTTTATTTGGAAATGGAGATTCTGCCTCTTTTATTTGTAAAGAGATAACCTTATTACTAGCGAATGCTCATACTGTGTGACGTCATTACCAATCGAATTAAATACGCTGTGAAGCTTATGCTTTCCGACGTAGATGCCGAAGTTGGTTTTACGATTTCAGTTGATGAATATATGCAACATTCCGGACCCAAGATGGTCTATTCGAAGCGAGAAACCTTCGAAGAAGGCCATATTTACCTCCACTCTTTGGGTATTTTGGAAAGTAGTGATTACGCGCGTTTGAAAGTCGATTGGTCAGAATGGCGCGGATTGCCCGTGATATTTCCTAGACGTTTAGGGAATTTCCCGTTTGATGTTTTCGCCGCTGGCTTTTTCCTTTTAACGCGGTATGAAGAATATTGGCGATTTACCGGGGACAAAATGGGGCGTTATGAGCCACAATCCTCCGTGTTGGATCAACGTCATATCTTGGAAACACCCATTGTTGATTCGTGGAGAATTGAATTCGCGAATTTTCTGATAGAGCGCTTTCCCGAATTGAAGCGCAAGCCGCTTTCTTTTTCTTTTCTATCCACTATAGACATTGATAGCGCATACGCTTATTTGCACAAAGGATTTACTCGCACCGTTGGAGGTGCTGTTAAAGACGTGCTCACTTTCAAATTTAAGAATCTTTCCTCTCGTTTCAAGACCTTGAGCAGATCGAAAGCTGATCTTTATGATACATACGACTATATTGAGCAAGCACACTTAAAATATGGTGCAGATAGTATGTATTTCTTCTTGTTGGCTGATTTTGGTGAATTCGATAAAGGCTTGCCATTCACTAGTCCTGGCTTTCAACAACTCATCAAGCGCATTTCCAAAAAGCATAAAGTAGGTATACATCCAGGAGTTGCGAGTTATATCCGGCACAGTCAAATGCTTGAGGAGAAAACCCGATTAGAGAATATTACGGCAAAGCCCATATATCATAGTCGACAACACTATTTGATGGTGAAATTCCGCACCACCTACCGCATGCTGAAAGCTACTGGAATAGAACATGACTATTCCTTGGGATATGCATCCAAACCGGGATTCCGGGCCGGAACGTGTCGCCCGTTCGTTTGGTTTGATTTGAAAAAGAATGAAGAGTCTTCATTAACCTTACATCCATTTGCGTATATGGATGCCACCCTCAACTATTATCTGCATTTAAGCGTGGAAGAAGCCAAAGCGAAAGTAGATGAACTGATGAAAACCGTTCACGCGCATGGTGGGGAGTTTATCAGCATTTGGCACAATGAAACCTTGATAAACCAAGGAGCATGGCAAGATTGGCGGGAAGTTTTCGAATATACCTTGCAGCAAGGTTCGGAATATTCAAAAAGTTAGTTACTCGAATTTTTTCAATTCCATTTTGTACCCATCAAAAACGGCAAAGGTTTGATGATGGAGCCATTCGCCGAGGTTGATATACCGGCTATTTTCTCCAACATGCAAATCAAGCGGAAGATGGCGATGACCGAAAACAAAGAAATCGTAGTGTTTGGTTTTTAATACCTCTTTGCAGTAAACAATTAACCATTCATTTTCCTCTCCTAAGAAAACGCGGTCTTTATCTCCTGTCGTTGAGCGGCTATAGCCGCTTGAAGCATTTGCTAACCATATACCAAAATTGGGATGTAAGCGTGCAAAAAGCCATTGACAAATCTTGGACGCAAAAACTTTCTTTAAGAATTTATACCCTTGATCACCGGGCCCCAAGCCGTCTCCATGACCGATGAGCCATTTTTTATCCCCGAATGAACGTTCGATCGGTTCTCGATGAAGTATCACTCCGCATTCTTTGGGGAGATAATCAAATATCCACATATCGTGGTTTCCGGTGAAAACATGCACGGGAATTCCACTATCCGTTATTTCTGAAATTTTACCGAGTAATCGGGTGAATCCACGCGGCACAGCACGTTTGTATTCAAACCAAAAATCAAAAATATCCCCGACAAGAAAAATCTCTTCGGCTTCTTTTCGTGCTTCTTCAAGCCAACGAACGATCTTCTTTTCGCGCTCCAGGCTGGATTGAAAGTCAGGAACACCGAGGTGAAAATCTGATGCGAAATAAATTTTCTTGCCGGGGGTCAAAATTAGAATTGTCTTAAAAAGTTAAATGGATTCATCATATCCAAATTGAGTTCAAACATGATCCTGTCTTTGAAACCAAAATCATCTCTCTCCAAATTGTTGCTGAATGTATCAGTATAAAACAAAGGTACGTAGATCTGGAAGTAATTGCGCACGATTGGGATACCTACGCCCCCCGTTACGGCGTACATGCCTTGAATATCCTGTCCAAAGATGTTGTAGCTACCTGCAGAGAGATTACTGCTTTCGTAATTATATAACCCCGCTCCAGCATAAATGCTGAGAGGTAATTTCACGGGCAGGTCAATCTCTAATTGAACTGATCCAAAGCCTTTACTTTCGCTCGCATAGTTCATGTAATACGGCCGTATTAGCCCTCCTTGGTCATTGATAAACTGATTGGCAAGGAGACCGGATTGTGCGCCACGACCTAGGAAGAGATTATTGTAAAAATAGTCGACATTGGGACGTGTACCGCTCGCCGCGATAGGTAGGTAATTTTTATCATTTAAGGCATGCGCTGCGAACAAGCGACCATAGATCTTTTTATTCAATCGCTTGTCATACACCCAATTTGCATTGGCTTTGAGTCGAGCCAAACCTAATGTTCCGATAGAAACATCATTTTCTAAATCTTGCACCACATCCACAGATGGTTGAATAGTAAACGATCCCCCGAGAAACTTCTTCGTCGCTGTAAATTCCAATCGACCACCGCCATAGGATTCGGTGTAAATGCTATTGTTGAAATAGCCTACCATTTGTTTATTAATATAAAAACCATCCAAGCGAATTTTCGAATTCCATCCAAAGGTGGCATTTTCACTTTTCAATTTTTTCTCAATAAATGGATTCAATTGGAGGTAGCGCGATTCTACTTGAGCGAGGAACCATCCCGAACCTAGATCTTCTAGAAAGCGTTCTTTTGTCTCTGTAAAACGCTTGAAATTGACACCAAATGAGGTCGACCTCGCATTTACGCGAACAGTACCCAATCCAACCACTTGGCCGGTAGAGAATGAATACATCGGCGTCACAGAAAATTCCAACTTGCGGAGCGGAATGGTTCTGTTGTGCAAAGTCGCACCGAACATCCAGCGATCTTGATCATTCCAAGCGACAGCAGGCATCCAGAACAAGCGTGTTTTTTCCGGATCATCGATCCCTGTAAGAAAGTCGAGACTAAGGGGTTCGCGGGTTTTGAAGATGCCTGTAGTTCGGATATTATTGTTGCCTCGGTCAATGTCCAACGAGCCTTTCTCGAGATTCAACTTGAGCAAGTCTCCTTGCTTTGCATAAGGCAGTTCCACTTTTGACCAGGTGCCCCCTTCAAATCCTTCAAACCATTGTGTTTTGATTTGACCTGTTTCATCGATAGCACTAACTGAGTAGGGAGCGTTGATATCACCCGCATTGAATACCGACAATACTACTTTTCCCTCTTTGGTGATCACACGTTGTGCTTTGTAATCGATGACGCCGTCTGTCTTAATTACGCCATCAAAAAACCAAGACAAGTCTTTTCCAGTAGTTGATTCGAATACTGCGCGGATATCAGCCGGCGTCGGGTGTTTGAAACTCCAAGCATCCCAATAGTTCATCATGCATTTGCGGAAGAGATCATCTCCTAAATAGCTCTTGAGGTAATTGAAAGCCAATCCCGTTTTCTTGTACATCACGGCTCCGTAGTTCATGCCGCTGAAGGCCGCACTGTGCGTTTGAATCGGTTGGTCCTCACCAACGCGAGCCGTCAAATCGTACATGATTTCATTTTGATAGTTGAGGGGAAATTTATCCAAGCCGAGTTTCTTTCCGATTTTTTCATCAACTATTCCATTGTACAATTTTGGATCACCGTATTTGGTCTCCAACGTGAGCGTTTCCATGAAGGAGTTGATCCCTTCGTCCATCCACCCGTTTTCGCGTTCATTGCTTCCAAAAATTCCGTAGAACCAGTTGTGCCCGACTTCGTGAATGATCACGGTGGCCAGTTGAAATTCACTTGAAGAATTTCCGATTACAGTTACGTTAGGGTATTCCATTCCACCGCCCGCGGAAATGGTTCCATCCACTGCTGTGCAATGATTGTAGGGATAATCACCCGTCCAATAGGAGTAGGTATACAGCGCATCGCCAATAAATTCGGTACCTTTCTCCCACATTTTCGCATTTTCTGGCGTAAACATGGCCCAAGTCGCGACCGTTCGCCCAGTATGTGGCATTTGTTTCTCGCCTTTACGCACTATCCAACGTTTGTCTGCAAACCAACCGAAATCGTGCACTTTACTTTGTTTGTAGCGAATGGTTTTCATCTCCGCGGAACTCGCCGGAAACTCATTTGTTAACTGCTCCGGCAAAGGCTTGTTGGCCAATTCATTCAACCAATCGATTTCACTTTGGGTTTGTAGATCTCCGGTAGATCCCACCACATAGTTTTTCGGCAATGTGATGCTCACATCAAAGCTTCCGAACTCGCTGTAGAATTCACCTTGGGTCAGATAAGGAATAGGCTTCCACCCTTCTTTATCGAATACAGCAGGTTTGGGGTACCACTGCGTAATTTGAAAACTTTCGCCCACGTGTCCCATGCGGCTAATCGAGCCTGAAGGCAATTTCACTCGGAAAGGTGTTTTTACTACAGCCTTACCTCCGGGGGCGATGGGTTCATTTAACTTGAGCACGGCGATATCTTCAAAGCCTTGGTAATAGGTCATTTCCACCTTGGCGCCATTCACTGTAAAGTCCAACGAATCGATATAGCCGATGTCTTTTCTTTTCGCATAAAATAGAAAATAGTTGCCCATGGAAGCCAATTGTTTGGAAAGGGCCGTTATTTTATTTTTATAGCCGTTTGGCCACAAGTGAATGAAAAGGACATTCAAGGTTGAATCAGAATTATTGATGTATTCAAACTCCTCATCACCGTTGAGCATATAATTTTTATCGTCAAGGGTAACATTGATTTTGTAGTTGACCTCTTGTTGCCAATAGCCTTGAGAGAGAGACCAATGGGCGAAAAACACAAAGAGTAAAGTGTAGAAGTGCTTCATATGGTTTTGTGGTTAAGTGGTTAAAGTTAAAAAAAACCTCATCGCCTTACGACGATGAGGTCAATCAAATGTTACTAAAATGGTCGGCTAGCGACCTAATAATTGTTCGAGGTTGGTTTCCAGCATTTGGCCACGAATATTGTTGCCAAAGGCCACCACCTTTCCTTCCTTGTCGATCAACACAGGAAAAGGAATGCTATGTACGCCGTAATCGGCTGCTGCTTTGCTACTCCAAAACTTCAGATCACTTACGTGATTTTTCCAAATCAATCCATCCGCTTTGATGGCTTCTTTCCAGGCGTTGGCTTCTTTATCGAGCGATACAGAGAAAACTTCAAAGCCTTTCTTGTTGTATTTGTTATATGCAGCAACGACATTCGGATTTTCACGTCGGCAAGGTCCACACCAACTTGCCCAGAAGTCGATTAACACCACTTTCCCCTTGAGATCCGAAAGTTTGCGCACTTTTCCAGATGGATCGGGCATTGAAATTTCCGGAGCCATTTTTCCAATTGCAATGATGCTGCTACTTTGTTGTTCAGCTTCTTCTTGTGGTACATTTTTTTTCTGTAAAGCCACACGATCTACTTGTTGCTTGAGCAATTTGTAGTAAACAAAGCGTTCGCATTGTTTTGACGCATCGGTAAGCACCTTTCTAATGATATTTTGATCGGCATTGATGTCTAGTTTTTGAATCACCATCAAAGCCGCTGGCGTAGCACTATTCGATTCTAACCATTGCTTTGCTTTGTCGATCCGTTGTTTGCGCAGTTCCAACACCTTGGTGCGCGCTTGTTCTCTTTCTTCATCGGTGGTCATTGTTTGAAAAGCTTTGGCCAATTCCTCTTCTTGTTTGTAGGTGTCTTCAATGGAGGCTTCAAATTCGCGCAGCAATTCAGTATGATCTGAACCGGATACCTTGGCCTCAGAATATAATTTTCCTGCTTCACCTTCTACGCTGATAGTCTCCGTGCTGTCCGCAATTACATATAAGAAATCGTCTTCGCTCAAAGCTACCCGGTAGTAATCCATTTCCATTCCTTTGGCAGGAAGGATGTTGAATGTTCCGTCAGCGGCAATCATAGTGGAATCTGTGCGATCCCAACGATTGTTGACAAGACGTTCGAGATAAACAGCTTGTCCTTCTGCACCTTTGATGGTTCCACTAATTGACGATTTACCACCACTTGCGCTGCATGCCACAACTACTGCAGCAATGGCCGCAAACCACATTGTATTTTTGATCATAATCATAATTAATCTTGCAACAATTTTTGAATGATATCTGAGGCTACCTTCGGATTGGCCTTACCGCCTGTCTTCTTCATCAATTCGCCCATAAACAACCCGAGCATTCCTTTATTTCCGCTTTTATAGTTGGCCACTTTATCAGGCCATGCGGCGAGGACTTCTTTGGCCGCATTCACGATGAAATCTTCACCGGCATCTTGAATAAGGTTGAGTTTTTCTGCCACGGCTTGTGCAGTTTCAGAAGTACTCTTCGCCAACTCAGGAAGTATTTTTTCCGCTGCAGTGGATGCACTCACTTTATTGCCTTCCACCAATGTGATGATGCCAGCAATTTGATTAGGTGTGATGGTCAATTCAGAGATATGCAATGCATTTTCATTTAAGAAAGCTTTAATCGGACCAATTAACCAGTTGCACGCCAATTTGTAATTAGATGTGTGCTGAATCAATTCCTCATACCACATCGCAATTTCTTTATCATTGGTGAGCATTGTGGCATCGTATTCAGAGAGTCCGAATACTTTCACGTACTTATCGAAAAGTTCATTCGGCAATGCCGGCATATTGGCGCGAATCTCTTCTACTCTTTCATCAGAGATCATCAATGGTTGAAGATCTGGTTCAGGAAAATAGCGGTAGTCGTGTGCCAATTCCTTGCTACGTAAACTGAAAGTTGTGCCATTGGTAGCGTCAAAGCTCCGCGTTTCTTGACTGATTTCGCCACCTTGTTCGATGATATCGATTTGGCGGATCATTTCGTGATCGATTGCACGTTGCACGTTGCGGATTGAATTCATATTCTTCACCTCGCAGCGTGTTCCAAATTTTGTTTCCCCTTTGAGACGAACACTGACGTTGGCATCACAACGCATCGAACCTTCTTCCATATTGCCATCGCATATATCGAGATAGCGAATAAGTTTGCGCAATTCGGTGAGGTAGTTATAGGCTTCTTTCGACGAACGAATTTCTGGTTCACTTACCACCTCAATCAAGGGTACACCGGCCCGATTGAGGTCAATCAGCGTATCGAAAGGATCTTGGTCGTGCATGCTTTTTCCTGCATCTTCTTCCAAGTGTGCACGGGTAATTCCGATACGTTTCTCATTGCCTTCTTCGTCTTTGATAGCTATGAAACCACCTGTACAAATAGGTGTTTTATCTTGTGTGATTTGATATCCTTTAGGCAAATCCGCGTAAAAATAATTTTTACGGGCAAAATAGATATGGCGGTTAATGTCCATACCGCAGGCCAAAGCAAGTTTGATGGCATATTCCACCGAACGTTCATTCACACGAGGCAAGGTGCCTGGATGCCCCAATGAAATGGGGTTGATATTGGTATTGGGCAAAGAACCATACAAGTTCGCGTCGCCCGAATACGCTTTACTGGCCGTTTGAAGTTGCATGTGCACTTCCAAACCGACCACGAGTTCATATTTATCGTAAATCGAGTTCACAAAAGGAGTTATTTAATTCGCCTCATCAAATCGCGAAGCACGTCCAGCGGTTGATTGTTGGATCCGATAAACTCCATATCGAGAGGGATATATCCTACCGGTATTTCATAAATCAAATTCGAATGCAACAGACGCATGGCGTCTTTTTCCGTGGTCAGCAACGCTTTCGAGGAGCCGTCAAAGGTATCAAATTCCCGCCGTATCACTTGAATGTCTTCGGCACTAAATGCATGGTGATCGGGGTATGTTTTGAATTTTTTAAGATTGTAGGTCTCCCTGAGATGAGACTCAAAATAATGTGGGTGGGCAATGCCTGCCAAACCAAACACCTGACTTTCAGTACCGAGCGTTATTTTCTTTTCTGAAATCCATTCCACAT
This sequence comes from Flavobacteriales bacterium, assembly GCA_049318685.1. Lineage (GTDB taxonomy): Bacteria > Bacteroidota > Bacteroidia > Flavobacteriales_D > Sanyastnellaceae > JAIXWP01. The sequence continues at coordinate 9,499 of JBMOFW010000027.1, read as the reverse complement.
CCTTGTAAACCATTTTAGAGAAAAAAACCCGACCGGGCTCTATTCCAGTCAGTTGACTTCGTGCTTCATTCATTTGCGCCTCGGAAAGGTGATCTGGGCACTTTGTAAAAATGATGATATCTGCCCGCTTGGCTTCGCCGGGATGGTCGCGTAGCGTGCCCATAGGCAAGACAAAATCCTTGAAAAAAGGGCGATTCCATTCGGTCAACAAAATGTGGACGTCGCCCTTGAGTGAGCGGTGTTGAAAAGCGTCATCGAGCACCACCCATTGCGTTTTGGGAAACAATTTGTGGATCTTTTCAACGCCTTCTACACGTTTTTCACACACAAAAACGGGTATTTCAGGCAGATTTCGTTTGATCTCCAAGGGTTCGTCTCCAACCATTTCAGCCGACGAAGTATCAACAACTTGGTGAAAACCTTTGGATTTTCGCCCGTATCCTCTTGACAAGAGGGCCACATTTTCAGTACTTTTCAAGGCATTTAAGAAATACCGTGCATGCGGTGTTTTACCAGTACCTCCCAAGGCCACATTTCCGATGACAATTGTCGAGATATCAACCTTTTGAGACTTGAGAATGCCCATATCGTACATCCTATTGCGCAACCACAGCAAGGTGGCATAGAGCTGCGAGAAAGGCCAAAGGAGATACTTGAACAGGGTCATTTTGCAAATATCGGAGAAAGACCCCGAAATGAAGAATAGATGAAAATTAAAGATATTTTGACTTTTCTTGGAGAAAAAGCGCATTTCTCTTTTCAAGAAAGTTATGACAATAGCGGGCTATTGACGGGGCATCCTGACATGGAAAGCAACGGTATTTTAGTTTCGCTAGATTGCACCGAAGCGGTGGTGGCGGAAGCCATAGCCCGCGGTGTAAATACAATCGTAGCGCATCATCCCATCGTATTCACCGGCCTAAAACGTTTCACAGGAAGCAATTACGTGGAGCGCACTATCATCGCCGCTATCAAAAACGACATTGCCATCATTGCCATTCATACCAATCTCGACAACATCGTTCATGGTGTGAATGCGCGTATTTGCGATGAGCTCGGCCTTGTTCGTCGTCGCATTTTAGATCCGAAATCAGGTCTACTTCACAAAATAATCACTTTTGTACCCGACGCGTCCGTTGATACCGTGCGCAACGCTATGTTTGAAGCCGGTGCCGGAAACATTGGCAACTACAGCGAATGCAGTTTTTCCACGCAAGGAAGCGGCACTTTTAAAGCCGGTGCGGACAGTCAACCTTTCGTAGGAGAGCAGCATGTGCGCCACACCGAAGGCGAATCGCGTTTGGAAGTGATATGTCCGAAACACGCTACAGATCGCGTAGTTCAGGCGATGAAGCGAGCGCATCCTTATGAAGAAGTAGCGCATGATGTGGTTGACATCAACAATCGTTGGGATCAAATTGGTTCGGGAATGATTGGTGAATTAGAAACACCGATGCCTTCACTCGATTTTTTAATCATGTTGAAAAACCGCTTTGGAGGCGTAGTGCGTTACACTTCCATTCACCAAGAATCAGTGCAACGCATAGCGGTGTGTGGGGGATCTGGGAGCTTTTTATTGAAGCAAGCAATACGCGAAAAAGCAGATGTTTTTGTGACAGCCGACTTCAAATACCATCAATTTTTTGATGCCGAGAATCAGCTCATTATAGCAGATTTGGGGCATTTTGAAACAGAACAATACACAATTGACCTCCTTATAGGGTGGTTCGCGGAAAAATTTCCTACTTTCGCGACCCACAAAACCGGGGTGGTTACCAATCCAATAAACTATCTCTGAAACAATGGCGAAAAAAGAGACTAAATCAGCTAAAGGCAAGGCATCAAAGACGGCCAAGTCCAAAGCTTCAGCTCCTGCTAAAAAAGCAGCCAAACCTGCTGCGAAAAAAGCAGTAAAGACACCAGCCAAACCAGTCAAGAGTTCAAAGCCCAAAGTTGCCCCTAAAGCGGCAAAGCCAGTGAAGAAAGCAGAAGTGAAGAAGACGGCAAAACCGGCTGCGAAAGCGGTAAAGAAAGCGGCTCCGGCCAAGAAGGCGGCACCTAAGAAAGCTGTTGTGAAAAAAGCGGCACCTGCTCCCAAAAAAGCAGTAGCGAAAAAAGCGGCACCTGCTCCTAAAAAGGCGGTGGCGAAAAAAGCGGCTCCAGCCCCGAAGAAAACAGCCAAACCTGCACCGAAAGCGGCTCCTGCGAAAAAAGCAGTAGCTAAAAAGGCAGCTCCTGTTCCCAAAAAAGCGGTAGCGAAAAAGCCCGTTGCTCCTGCAAAAAAAGCAGCGCCTGCTCCTAAGAAAGCAGCTCCTGCACCGAAGGCTGCTGTTGCGAAAAAAGCAGCTCCAGTCGTTGCGAAAAAAGTAGTAGCTCCAAAAAAAGTGGAGACTCCTAAAAAAGTTGAAGCACCAAAGAAAATCGAAGCGCCGAAAAAAGTAGAGGTGGCGAAAAAAGAGGAGGCTCCAAAGAAAGTTGAAGCCCCGAAAGCTGTAGCACCGGCCAAACCTGTTGCTCCGAAAGCAGAGGTGGTAAAACCGATTGTTCCCGCAACACCTCCTCCCCCGCCCGCTCCAAAGAAAATGGCCAACCCCATTTACACACCGCCCACCCCAAGCGGCAAGCCCGGCATTAAGTACGCGCCTATTGCAGTAGTAGAGCGTGCTGTAGAAAAAGAGAAAACCACAAATAAGGAAGTAATAGACGACATGGCAAGCAAAACTTCACCGCGTCTCGCTTTTATGGAAGGCGAAGACCCCAAGAAAGGTGTTAGTGTAGAAAACAAACTACGCGCACTTTTTGACATTCAATTGATTGATTCACGCATTGACAAGATCCGCGCGATGCGTGGAGAACTTCCATTGGAAGTAGAAGATCTTGAGGATGAAGTGGCAGGTCTTGAATCTCGTATCAAGAATCTGTCCGCAGAGATGGAAAACATTGAGAATGAAATCTCAGGTAAAAAGAACGGCATCAAAGAATCAGAATCTTTGATCAAGAAGTACAAAGAACAATTGAATAAGGTGAAGAACAACCGCGAGTTCGAATCTTTGAACAAAGAGATCGAATTTCAAGAGTTGGAAATTCAATTGCATGAGAAAAAGATTCGTGAGTTTAAAGCGCAATTGACTGCAAAGACAGAAACGTTTACCGCTTCTGAAGGCAAATTGGAAGAGCGTCGCAACGACTTGAAAGTAAAGCGCGCTGAATTGGATGAAATCATTGCTGAAACACAAAAGGAAGAAGAAATTCTTCGCGCAAAAAGTGATGAAGCAAAGAAATTGATTGACCAACGTTTGATCGACGCTTATGAGCGTATCCGTGGTGGCTCTCCAAACGGTTTGGCTGTTGTGCCGATTGAGCGTGAAGCTTCAGCCGGTTCATTCATCCAAATTCCGCCTCAAAAGCAAATGGACGTGGCCGCTCGTAAAAAAGTTATCGTTGATGAGCACAGTGGTCGTATCCTCGTAGATGCAGATCTCGCCCGCGAAGAGCAAGAAAAAATTGACGCTTTGCTCGCGAAAGAATTGGGAAGATAATCCAACTTTATAGCATTGAAAAAGTCCCTTGAAATTCAAGGGGCTTTTTTATTTCTAATCAATCTTCGTATCAATCCATTTGACAAAATCGAAATACTTGGTGACCACTTCATTCTCTGGTTCTTTGAGCAGCACCATCAACTCATCTCTAAACGCGATAAAATGTTTGCGGCGCTCTGATGCAGGTTGATTCTTGATGAGCTTCTTAAAGTATTCCAAAATGACTTTCTCCAATGGGAAATCACGCTCTTTCTTTTGCAGATAACGCGATGTAGATTTCACGGTGTATTCGAGCAAATCAAAGTTGTTTAATTCATAATGGATCACCAGATTAAACAAGCGTGCATAGCTGTATAAATCTTGGCGCAAGTTGTTTTCATTATCGTTCAACACCTTGTTGATCCAATGCAACGCCTTGTTGTATTGTTTGGCGCCGAAATAAACATAAGCAAATTGATAAAAGAAACTGAGCTCATTCTCCTTGTGCATTTTACCTTCATATTCCGAAAGCTCTTTCATCAGGTTTTCAGCCACGGCCACACCACCGCTAAATTCGCCTACATGATGATACAACTCCAGTTCGGTTAATCCCGCATTTTTGAAGATGGACACTTGCACATCCGTATGATGAAAACCATCTACTTCACTCAAACCACGAAGTGATTTGATCATGTCTTTCGCTTCATCAAAGCGTTTCAAATCGATCAAGCAATTGACCATATTGGCCACAGTGCGCACGTAACGTTTGGATAAATCACTGCGCAAATGCGCTGCTTCATCTAGAATAGTGCGTACACGCGTAAACTTCTCCAAGGCTGTGGTATAATCGCCATTGGCCATATTGCAAAACCCTTGGGTATAATAACATATAGTAGCCGCCCGCTTCGACAAAGCGGTATTCTTTCCTTTGATCAACGGGTGATTGACAATTTCATCAACGATGGCTCTGTTCTCATCTGTGCGCGCATAGCCTCCGCTGCGGAATACGTAATTTATTTTGGAATACAAAACATGATACTCCGCCAAATTGCGCAAGCGATCAATGACTTCTTGTTCTTCCTTAATTAGCGCGTCAATATCAGTGGTGAATTCACCATTTTCAAATGCCTCTTCGAGCAATGTTTTTTCCCAATTGATCAATTCAAAGTGATAGTAAAACTTTTCATATTTGACCGCTAACTTCTTTGCTCTTGAAAGAAACTTCCCGCATTCATCAAACAACGCTTTGTTATACAGAATTTCGATATTCTTAATCTCTTGCTTCAACATGCTCGACACGCTGGTATCGCTGTAATAGCTACGCAATGACTTGAGAATAAGCTTATACAAATGATTCTTTTCCGATGGAAGATGCTTGATGAATTTCTCCCCTTTGAACAGCTTTTTTATTTGCTCTTCATCGTAGCCTTCCATTTTGTCGATGCAATCAAAAAGGCGGACATAGTTTTTATCACCAGATTGAAGTGCGCTTTGCAGCTTGAAAAATCTTTTCTCACTTTTTGAAAGGGATTTGATCAGATCAAAAAGTTCGTTGCTCGGTTTCATGGCTGTTTGATTAAAAATGGTCTAGTAGGAATCCAACACTAAAAATACATCGAGGAGTCCTAATTCCCTACCGCAAGCACTAAAAAAACATCTTACATTCGTCTAGTCAAGACTTATTTCTATGAAAATTCCGACCTTATTACGTGTACTTGTTTTAATTTCAAGCCTTTACCCTTCCATACTCGGCGCTCAGAGTTGTTCACGAAAGCTCCAATCACATGGTTTGGAATACAAAGTATGGGAAGATCCCTCGAATTCTCGAAGCGATACCATCGACATTATCCACACAGTGATCGATCTGGATATGACACAGATGAATCTGTCTCAAATCAAGGCACGGTGCCAACAAAACGTGCATATGTTGCTTCCTTCTGATAGTATTCATTTTGATTTGCAATCATTGACGGTGGACAGCGTGAAACTCGACAATGCCCTAGTCGAATTTGAATATGCCTCGCCTGATTTATTTGTTGTCGCCCCAACAACATTGGCTGTTGACTCCGACCATGAAGTCGATATCTATTACCATGGAGATCCTGTGACTGATCCAACCTTTGGCGGGTTTTATCATGCCAATGGCTATGCCTACAATCTTGGCGTTGGCTTTGCAGCAAATCCGCACACCTTTGGTCGCGCATGGTTTCCATGTTTTGATAATTTCGTTGAGCGCAGTACCTATGAAGTCCATGTGCTTACCAACAACAATCGCCATGCGTATTGCGGCGGACTTCGCCTCAGTGAGGAGACCGTAGGACAAGATTCTCTTTACAGTCATTGGTCGCTAGACCGCACCATTCCCAGTTATTTGGCCAGTGTGGCTGTGAGCGATTATACACACGTGAATTGGGAATACGAAACCTTATCTGGTGAAACGATTCCCGTGTGGCTCGCGGCGAAGCCTGCAGACACATTGGATATGAAATTAAGCATGAGCAATCTAATCAATTGGCTTCAATATCAAGAGAATCATTTTGGTGAATACCGATGGCCGCGTGTTGGCTACGTAGCGGTTCCATTCAATGGTGGCGCAATGGAACATGCTTGTAATATTGCCTATCCCTTATTTGCAATTGACGGTACCTCCGCCTACGAAACCTTGTATGCCCACGAATTGGCGCATCATTGGTGGGGCGACCTCGTGACATGCAGCACTGAAGAAGACATGTGGCTCAATGAAGGTTGGGCCAGCTTTAGCGAAGCACTTTACATGGAAGCGATGTATGGTTCTGCCGCTTATGAAGACTATGTGCGCGCCAACCACAAAGATGTGCTGTTGCATGCGCATCAAGACGATGGCGGTCGTTATCCCGTCAGCGGTATTCCGCATGAAATTACCTATGGATCGCATGTTTACAACAAAGGGGCCGTCATGGTGCACAATCTTCGCACCTATATGGGAGATACGGATTTCTTTGCTGCCTGTCAGGCATTTACAGAAGCTTATCAGTACCAAGCCATTTCAAGTGAAACCTTATGTGATTATTTTCAAACCTTCACAACGGCAGATCTTACCGCCTTCTTTGATTCGTGGATTTTCACTCCAGGATTTCCGGAAGCGCGGATCGTTAACTGGGAACAAACTGCCCCTGATGCCATTACCATTTCGCTAGAACAAAATACGCACTATCGCGACGAGTGGACGCCCGGTTTGCCTCTTCAGGTTTGGATCACCGACTGGGCTGGACACGAAGAGGAAAGCACCGCCATCATGGCTGATCGCATTGAAACATTCATCATTCCACTCAGCCAATCGTTTGACGTAAAAAATGTACTCATCAATAAGCGTCAGCAAATTTCCATGGCCGTGCTGAATGAAGGACAATGGATTGCAGAAACCGGAAACGCCAATTTCAATTATGCTGAAGCCATCCTTGATGTGAATGATCTGGGTGGAAACGATTCCATTTTTGTGTGGTGTGAAAATCACTTTGCCACCGCCAATGAGCCTTACGCTGTGCCATTCACCAACATCGTGCTGTCGCCTGATCGCTGGTGGATGATCGACGGACAATTTGAAGGTGCACACCTCGATGCCGATTTTAAATATTACGGAAGCTCCACCTCAAGCAACTACTTCGATCCGCTGTTTTTTGAATTGATGCAAGCCGCCGGAAAAACCGAAAACGACATGGTCTTGTTCTACCGTCCAGATGGCGCGGCCACGTGGACACCTTGGAACAGTTTTGAGATTCAAACCCAAGGCAGCGCAACCAATTATACCGGCCGCATTACCGCATTTGACATTGCACCCGGACAATATGCATGGGGATTTAACGCAGACGAAGTGGGCATTACAGAATTACCGAATGATCATTCGGTGGTAGTTTACATTGATCCACAGGCGCAACTTCACCTTCGCTGTGATTCCGATTATGGACATTTCACCATCTATGACGCACAGGGCAAGCAATTGCGCCGCGTGTCATCACGTCGCGGAGAAGTTGTAGAGAATATTAGTGACTTGGCCAGCGGAACATATTTGATTCGCTATTGTTTGGGAGACACCACACAAACATTTCACATCACTAAATGAGCACGAGTACCGGGCAATTGAATAGCAAACGCGAGTGGGTTTTTATCTTTCTCGCCGGGTTGTTTATCACCAACGCTGTCACCGCGGAATTGATCTCCAATAAGCTGGTGGAGGTGCCGATCACGATGAGTCTAGGCGGTTGGCGATTGGGCCCTTTCACCACCATTGTGGGCATTTTGCCATGGCCAATTGTGTTTTTGCTGACCGACTTGATGAATGAATTTTACGGGCAAAAGGCTGTTCGTCGGTTGAGTTGGATTACTTCCATATTGATTGGCTATTGTTTTTTGATCGTGCTTTTGGCCTTGCATGTACCTACGAAAGAAATCCCCGGTGCCGGATTGGCCACCGATGCCGAGTTCCGCAATGTCTTTGGTCAAGCACCGTGGATCATTGCCGGAAGCATCGCCGCGTTTTTGCTATCGCAATTGATGGATGCCACGCTTTTTCATTGGATAAAAAACAAAACCGGCAATCGCTTCATTTGGTTGCGCAGCACAGGCAGTACTGTTGTATCGCAGATGGTGGATAGTTATGTGGTTCTTTACATCGGCTTTGTATTGCCCGGCAAAATGAGTTTCGGCGATTACATGACCATTGCCCCCACGAATTATGCGTTGAAGTTGCTCATCGCCATCGCGCTTACACCGATGATTTATTTGGGGCACTACCTCATGCGGAAATACCTCAATTCCTGATTCCGAACAACGATTCCGAACAACGATTCCGAACAACGATTCCGAACTGCGATTCCGAACAACGATTCCGAACAACGATTCCGAGCGACGATTCCGAACATTGATTCCGAACTGCAATTCCGAACTACAATTCCGGATTACATTCGATAAGTTGCCTCACCCCAACACTTCTCCAAAGGAGAGGGGCCTAAAGACACACCGGCAGGCGGGATAAACACCTGCGAAGCAGGTTACACACCCGCACGAGCGGGTTACACCCCCGCACCAGCGGGGCACGGCGGAGCGAAGCGACGTACATCGCCGGCAGCACATTGCTCAGGTAAAACAAACAAACGCTCCCCCGGCGTACATCGCCGGCAGCACATTGCTCAGGTAAAGCAGACAAACACTCCCCCGGCGTAGCCTATTCCTCGAGGGTTCCGAATTTGCCGGAAGAGAAGTCTTTGATTGCTTGGTGAATTTCATCATAGGTATTCATCAAGAACGGACCGTGGGCTGCTATGGGCTCATTGATGGGTTCACCGCTTAGGACGAGGAGAATGGCGTCGTCGTTGGCTTCAACTTCGATCATTTCTCCATCATTCTGGAATAATACAAAATGATCGGTCGGCGCGGTGTGTGCGAGATTGAAAGAGACTTCCCCTTCCACTACAAGAATTCCTGTATTGAAATTTTCGGGGAGTTCGAAACTGAACATGGCGCCCTTTTTCAATCGCATCGTATACATCTGCATGGGTGTAAACGTGAAAGCAGGCCCTTTGACCCCTTTAAACTCTCCAGCCACGACTTCAATGTGTCCACCGTTATTTTCGAGCGTATACACGCCCATTTGGCTTCGCATGATGCCTTGGTACTTAGGTGGCGTCATCTTATGTGCTGCGGGCAAATTCACCCAGAGCTGCACCATTTGAAATGGACCGCCTTGCTGACTGTATTCTTTTTCGTGATATTCTTTGTGCAACACGCCCGACCCAGCGGTCATCCATTGCACATCTCCCTCCCCGATCACGCCGCTGTTTCCGGCGCTATCGTGATGAGCTACCTTTCCATGAAAAGCGATGGTTACGGTTTCGAACCCACGGTGCGGATGCACGCCAACGCCTCGGGGATTCTCGCGCGGAGAGAAATCCACTTTCGAATTATAATCCATCAAAAAAAATGGACTCATTCTTTCCATCGGAATA
>JBMOFW010000026.1:0-20030 GCA_049318685.1 Flavobacteriales bacterium | reverse complement strand
GTTCGAAAGCTTTTATTTGGTTTTTGCCTGCGTTGGGCACCGGCATCTACACGGCATTATTTTATTTGGCGCGCATGCCTCATCTCTTCAACTATGCGCAAAAGATTACCCCTGAAAATCGGATCCAACAGTACTCCCTGGGTTCACAATTGGTGACTTACATAGGATTGGCCATATTGGTGGTGACGTTATATTTGACGTGGTTGATGGTTCGTTTAACACACGTACCGGCTGAAATCAATGCATTCTACAATCGACTCTCCCTACCCCTGGTGCTCATCCTCATTTTTTCACCGCTCGTTTGGTACTTTCTTCAGGCCAAGCGCAAGTGAATTCCGAAACTTCCGATTCCGAAACTCGATTCCGAACGGGGATTCCGGACTTCAAATCCGGAACGCTTTTACAGAATCAGAAACAAAATGAATAGAATGCTGAGATGGAGATTTTAATACTTGAATTGTTTATGCAGCCACGATAGTCCTCATACAGCCATGCATACACATCAACCATACCCCAATTATTGAACAATGACCGGATTATCAAAAGGCCTGCCTTCTATTAAGGTGGATTTTCCCATTTCAAATTTAATTGTAGAATCCACTCTTTCAATAGAAGTCTCAAAGGAAGATTTAAAATCAACCAAACTTCACTCCTTGACCCACAAATAAATGTCTGGTTTGAATGCATTTATTCTTTCCAAAATCCGCTCTGCCTCGGCTTCAGTCGCATCAAAAGTCACCTTACCCTTCCCTCCATTGCTCTTCTCAAACTTAATGACATAAATGTAAATGGGGGCAAATCCCTCTCTGTTTTTATAAAAAGAAACTATTTGAAGATAGTCCACCTTATCCTCTCTGAATTTTCTTTTTACAGTGAAATAATCATTTTCAAATTGAATCTTGTAAAATCCATACCCCAACAAAATAATACAGAGAATCACGAGAATTGAACCGAATAACAGCCCCTTCCAGTTTCCAAAAACTACAAAGCCAAACCCCAATACTATCAGTATCAGAATGGTCACCTCACCAAAAATTCTTGAAATAAAACCTTCACTATTAAATTCTTTATTCTCAATCATTTTAACCTCCAAACATTTAAACCCCTAAACAAGAACGAGAACGACACTCAGAATGAGAAACAGAAACAGAATGGGAATGAATTAAAAAAACCAGGGCGAGGTTTTCGCCCTGGTCACACTCATTCTCCAAACTCCGAACACTGAACTCCGAACCCCGAACTCTGAACTCCGAACTCTGAACCCTGAACTCCGAACCCCGAACTCTGAACTCAGTAAGCTGCAGCGGCGGCTACTGCGGCGGCGGCATTCAAGTTTCCGTATCCCGTATCTGAATCTTTATTCGGATAATATTGTGAAGTCGTCTTCAAACAATTCATCACTTGATCGCGGGTCAACCAAGGTTTAACCGACCACACCATCGAAGCAATTCCCGCAGCTGTGGCCGTGGCCGCACTACTTCCTCCAATGTAGGTGGGATAATTGCCTGAAGTGGGGATGGACAAGGTATTGCGACTATCATTCGCATTGCGCTCCATCACCACGGTATAGTCTACTTCGCTGCCATCATGACAATCACTGCAAGTATTGCTGCTTTCATTCACGCCTGTAATAGCGGTGCAATTGTTGTATGCGGCTGGATAAATGACGCCCCACCAACTGGTCCAGCTAAAGCTCGTGCCTGCTGCGGCCATCACAATCTTGCCCATTCCATAAGCATAGTTCACACCGTCTTGCAATACACCGCTCGAAAACGGCGTACCAATCGACATGCTAATGACTCTCACATTGGTATTATTTCCCAAAAGCACCAAGGCATTCTTCACTCCAGTGCGCTCTCCACTCCCATCAAGCACCACGTCATTGCACGCACGCACAAAATAGAGATTCGATTTATAAGCTACTCCGGTAGTGGAATATGATGAATTGCGCGGACCAGCAGCCAAGCCGCACATGCTCGTGCCATGCGAACAAGATGTATAGGCAGAATTGCCCAGCGTATAGCCTGTGGTCACCGTACGACCATTGTTAGAATACCCGCTACCAAATTGACTTCCCAATAATGGCTGCGATGAACTAATACCTGCGTCAATTACACCAATGGTAATGCCCTCCCCTTGTGCTGTGCTCCAACCGTTGGGAATGTTCATGTTGAAATAATTCCAAGGCACGTAGCAGTTTGGTGGATTCAAGAAATAGTCGTTGCTATTTAAGCTATACGTCGATGGACTGCATCCTGACGAAGAACGTTGTTCTTCTTCTTCAAGCATATAATCGAGCGGCTCGATGTACCGCACATTCTCCAGATTCATCAATTTTTCGATGGCTTCGCGGTCGGTCAATTTAAATGTGAGAATCGGCAATACGGGATCATCTTCAACCAAGATGTCTTTCAATTCTACATTTTGACCATCAGCACGCAATTCTTCCAAAACCAAATTGATGATGGCATCATGCACATCGCGCCAGGTCTTTTCACGAATATTGATTTCGTGCAAACGTTCATTCACGTTCGACTCGTGCGCCGGTTGGTAACCAATGGCCACCGATTGATCGCCATAATGAATAGCACTCCACACCACATCGGGCGTAGTCCATTCCCAATGGAAATCGTGTTCCCGTTGAAGGATTACCTTCACTGCGTTGTCCACCCCTTCTTTACTCAATGGAAGTTCAGATAGCGTGATCTTCTCCCCTTTCTGCACCAGCACTTCTGTGCTTCCCATTCCCTCATTGATCGGTGTTTTTTCCTTTTGACAAGAAAAAATCAATACCGACGTGATCAGCATAGCTGAATAGATTTTTTTCTTCATGTGATTTTTGAATTAAGGTTTAACGAGGGCCAATTTACTGAATATCATCATTCGCAAATGAAAAAAGGTATGCACAGAATATGCGTAATTATACTTAATTTTATGCATGTAAATCCTCAACGATCATGAGTTACCTCGAAGGCACTATCAAACAGTTTGAATACTACAAATCACTTGGCGATAAAGCGATGGCACAAATCACAGAAGAACAACTGTTTTGGTCGCCCAATGCGGAAAGCAACAGTATCGCAGTGATCGTGCAGCACATAGCCGGCAATATGCTTTCGCGATGGACGGATTTTCTCACCACGGACGGCGAAAAAGAATGGCGCAATCGAGAAGCCGAATTTGATGCGGTGATAACGAATAAAACCGAATTGCTTCGCATATGGGAACAAGGATGGAATGTATTTTTCAATGCCATTAAACCATTGACCGAAAGCGACCTCGAACGCATCGTATACATCAGAAACCAAGGACATACGGTTACAGAGGCTATTCAACGCCAATTGGCCCACTATCCGTATCATATTGGACAAATGGTGTATTTGGCAAAAATGATGGCTGATTCGAATTGGCAAAGTTTGAGCATTCCTCGTGGCAACTCGAAACAATTCAATGACGCCCATTTTAGTCAGGAAAAACAGCGAAAACACTTTACCGACGACTTCAAATGATGAAACACTTTTTACTCGTTTTTTTTTCTTTGATCTTGTTTAATAACGCTTCAAACGCGCAAGAGCTCTACTTCCCTCCTATTTCAGGCTCCGTGTGGGAGACCTCCGCTCCGGCAGATCTAGGCTGGTGCGAAGACAGCATTCCTCAGTTATTGGACTTTCTTGAGGCCTCCAATTCAAAAGCATTTATTGTATTGAAAGATGGCAAAATCGTCATCGAACACTACTTTGGCACATTTACCCAAGATTCGCTTTGGTACTGGGCTTCTGCAGGCAAATCGCTCACCGCCACACTGGTGGGGCTTGCGCAAGAACAAGGTTTTCTCGATATCAATGATCCTTCCTCAGACTATCTTGGTGAAGGTTGGACGTCTTTAACACCGGATCAAGAATCGCAAATCACGATTCGGCATCAATTGACCATGACCACCGGATTGGATGACAGTGTAGAGAATGTGGATTGTACCGATCCGGAATGTTTGGTGTACCTAGAAGATCCGGGAGAACGTTGGGCCTATCACAATGCCCCATACACGATGCTCGATGGCGTTATTGAAAATGCCACAGGTCAAGAGTTAAATACTTTTTTATATCAAAACCTAGGTGCCCAAACTGGCATTATCGGTTTGTATCTTCCGGTTGACTACAACAACGTCTTCTTTTCTAAACCCCGAGCGTTTGCTCGGTTTGGATTGCTTTCGCTAAATCAAGGCAATTGGAATGGCACTCAAATCATGGAGGATACCGATTATTTCTACGATATGACCCATTCGAGTCAAGGTATCAACGAATGTTACGGTTATTTGTGGTGGTTGAATGGCTACGACTCGTTCATGTTGCCAGGTAGTCAATTTGTCTTTGGTGGTCCGTTGATGCCTGATGCGCCGCAAGACATTTACGCAGCGATGGGAAAGAATGGTCAAATCTGTAATGTTTCTCCCGAAGAAAACTTGGTGGTGATCCGAATGGGCGACGCTCCAACGAACGAGATATTTTTTGTACCGAATGTATATAACAATGATATCTGGGTTCACCTGAATAAAGTGATGAATTGCAGCACTATTTCTACTCCTGAAATTGAGCTTTCATCTTCACCTTTACTTTATCCCAATCCGGCTAACGACGTAGTCCTGTTTGATCAAACTATTCAAGTGGTGACCGTTTTCAATGCTTTGGGAGAAAAAATTTGGCAAGAAAAAACGACGCGCCAATTGTCTGTCAATGCTTGGAAACCCGGTATTTACATGGTACAGCTTGAACAAAACAATCAAGTTTATTTTGAAAAATTGATTGTGGAGTGATCCTTGAAATGCGTTCATGTAAACCATTGTATTTTCGTCCCATGCATTTCAAATGGATTTTCTGTTTTCTTGTTTTTATCATGATTAGTTTTCAATCTGCCGCTCAACTCAGTGTCGATGCTTGGCTGCAAGACCACATGGTGCTTCAGCGGGAAGACACCATCCACTTGAGCGGACAGACCAAAACTGGTCAACCAGTGACCATTTCTTTTCAAAACAAATCCGTCGACGCAGCAGTCGACGAATACGGTTTTTGGAAAGCATCGTTTTACTCCGGTTCTGCAGGTGGGCCATTTCAATTGACGATTTCCTCTGGGCGCGAATCCATTCGCATCAAAGACATCCTGATTGGCGATGTTTGGCTTTGTTCCGGTCAATCAAACATGGAATGGAAGCCCTATCAAGGCTTGGAAGGAGGAGAAGAACTTATAAAAGATGCACATCATGATCGACTTCGACTGATGTATGTCCCCCGCAACGCCTCGAGTGTTCCTTCAAATGCAACAGAAGGAAATTGGATGAAGTGCTCTCCCAATAATGTCAAGCGTTTTAGTGCGGTGGGTTATTTTTTTGGACAAGCAGTGCTTGATTCGGTGGATGTGCCGATTGGATTGATTGATGCGACTTGGGGTGGAACGCGCACAGAATATTGGATCGAAAAAGAAGCGCTGGCAACACTTCCATCATGGGATACTTTGCAGAGCAAGCTTGTGGCCGATGTTTCCGGTGAAAAACTCAATGCCTTTCCCTCGTCGCTATTTAATGGCATGATTGCGCCCATCACGGAGATGCCTATAAAAGGCGTCTTGTGGTATCAAGGCGAATCGAATGTGGACGAACCCACCTCCTATGCTGATTTCATTCAAACATTGATTCAAAACTGGCGAAGTGTCTGGCATCGGGAATTGTATTTTTTTCAAGTGCAAATCGCTCCTTACGCCTACGACAACTTGGATAAAGCCAATATGCTGCGTTCCGTCCAATCTTCTGTAGCATTAAATGATCCGCGGTCAGGAATTGTCATTACTACCGACGTAGGAAATTGGAATGACATTCATCCATTGAATAAATATGATGTAGGCATGCGATTGGCCCGATGGGCACTCAATCGTGTGTACGATCAAAAAGAGATCGTACCATCCGGACCGGTTTTTCAATCTATGCGAGTGATTCGGCATAAAGCGTTTCTCACTTTTGATTTCATGCAATATGACGACGATGACTTGTTTTTACCTTTAATTGGATTCGAAGTTTGCGATAAAGACAGTGTCTTTTACCCGGCGAATGCATATATGAAAAGTAATCGCGTGGTAGTGAGTTCTCCCTACGTGCGCACTATTCATCAAGTGCGGTTTGGGTATCAATTGCAAACACCGCCGAATTTTTTCAATGAAGTCGGACTCCCTGCCGTTCCATTTTGGGCCACGAGGCCGGAAGAGGAAGATTAATCAGGAAATCCAATACATTTGCACCTTCCAAATCAAACCGATCATTCCTGATGGCCACACATGCATTTCAAAGAATTCCTGCTCTGGATGGGGTTCGAGGTTTGGCTGTGACCATGTTGATCATCAGTCATTTCATGATTTCGCATCGATACGACGGTCAGCCGTGGTGGGAAGTGTTGCACGGTGGATGGTTAGGCGTTGATTTGTTTTTTGTGTTATCCGGTTTTCTCATTACGGGAATATTGATGGATACGCGTGAATCGGGAACATACTTCTCGAACTTTTACAAGCGCCGCACGCTGCGCATCTTTCCGTTGTATTATTTCTGCTTGATCTTGGCGATCTTTATCATGAAGTTCATCGAGCAGCAACCCGCACCGCTCGAAGGCTACAATAGAATGGAGTGGTTCTTTGCCTATGCCTCCAACATTGCCATTGCGCTCAATGGAGAATGGACAACACAAAGTCAGTTGCTCGATATGGGCCATTTTTGGTCGTTGGCCGTAGAAGAGCAATTCTATTTGTTTTGGCCCTTGGTGGTGTATTTCTTACCCAATCGCTACTTACTTTGGCTTTCTGCGTTGATCGTCTTCTTCGGACCATTTTCTAAGGAATGGATTACGGATTATTTCGGAGGAAACTATTTGCCGGCGTATGTACTCACGCCAAGTCGAATGGATGCATTGGCGGCGGGGGCGTTTTTGGCAGCATTCCTGCGCAATCCCGGATATGATCAAAACAATGCTTCTAATAAAATAACCAAGGTCCTCATTGGACTCTGGTTTATTACTGCGATGCGCGGCTTTTATTACAGAGATATTGAAATCCATTGGAATGCGGCCATGCTTCTATTTGGACTGTTTTTCGTTTTGCCTTCACGCATTCACATCGCTCGCATTATGGTCATATATGGAGCCATGTTGACGGCATTGACCCTCATTCATGGTGGGCCTGAAGAAAAGACGACTTTTCCGGTGCTCATGTTTTTTGGCGTCCTCTTTCTTTCGATTCAAGACGGTTTGGTGCGCAAGTTTTTTGAAAACAAGTTTCTGATGCATATGGGCAAATACAGTTATGCCATTTATGTATTCCATCATTTCTTCAAGCCCATTTGGATACTATGGTTCGGAAACAGCTTGTTTCAATCATCGTTGCCTCATTGGCTTGCTCAGGTGCTATATATCGTTATAGCGGGTATTCTGACATATATCTGCGCTCGAATTAGTTGGATAATACTAGAAAAGCCCCTCCTCGACCTCAAAGACAAGTGGGCGCCTAACAAAAAGGCTGAAGGCTGAAGTTTATTTGAAATCGTTTAAGAAAGAAACTTTGTTTCTTTCTTAAACGATTTCAAATCCCTTCCCCGTGCGAAATCACGGTCCCTGAGCGTAAGGAACGAAGTGACTGAAGTCGAAGGGTGGTGCGGAGAAAGAGAAACGCTCATCAAAAACTCCCCTTCACCTCACCACCTCTCGACTTCGCACTGACTCGCCTTGCGGCTCACCTGTGCTACGCTCGAGGACCCTGAACATCGCGATAAATCTTGTATGAAATTGTTGAAGAAAATAACAGAGTTATTTTCTTCAACAATTTCAAATCCCCTCCCCGCGCGAAATCACGGTCCCTGAGCGTAAGGAACGAAGTGACTGAAGTCGAAGGGTTGCCCCGAGTCCAGAAACTAGAAACCAGAAACTAGAAACCTGAAACCAGAAACCTTTTTTCGTAGTATTAACATTTCGTTGTATTTTAGCGGGCTGCATTTGTATCGTACATTCTTAACAAAACCTTGTAAGTCACAGTGGAAATACTTGCCCTCGTTGCCATTATCATTTATGGCTTCTTCTTGCTTTTTATCTTCTTTTATTCTTTGGTACAACTTAATTTGGCGATTCAGTATGTTCGTCGATTCCGTCGCAAATTGGTGAAACCCAATGTAGAAGAGAAAGACTGGCCCATGGTCACGATACAATTGCCCGTATTCAATGAGCTCTATGTGGTAGAACGCTTGATTGACGCCGTGTGTGCATTTGATTACCCAAAAGACCGTCTCGAAATACAATTGCTTGACGACTCTACGGATGAATCCGTTGAAGTGGGCGCACGTAAAGTAGCTGAAAAACAAGCCCTAGGATTCGATATCAAACAAATCATTCGTCCAGACCGTGTTGGTTTTAAAGCGGGCGCGCTGTCATATGGTTTGGACATTTGTAAAGGAGAATTTGTTGCCATATTCGACGCTGACTTTATTCCGCGTAAAGACTTTTTACGTCAGACCATACCCTACTTCTACACTTCCGACCGTGTTGGCGTTGTGCAAACCCGCTGGGAGCACTTGAATGAGGATTATTCGTTGATTACGCGTCTTCAAGCCTTTGGTTTGGATGCTCACTTTACTGTTGAGCAAATGGGTCGTAACGCGGCGCATCACTTCATCAACTTCAACGGTACCGCAGGCGTTTGGCGCAAAGCCACTATTTATGATGCAGATGGATGGCAAAGCGATACCATCACCGAAGACCTCGATTTGAGTTACCGTGCCCAATTGAAAGGATGGGATTTCATCTATCTTCCTGAAATTGGTTCACCGGCAGAGTTACCGGCTGAAATGAACGCGTTGAAAGCGCAGCAATTCCGCTGGACAAAAGGTGCCGCCGAATGTACAGTCAAAAATATGCCACGTGTATTGAACGCGAAAGGGCTCGGATTTGCTCGCAAAGTGCACGCTTCATTTCACTTGATGAACTCTGTGGTCTTCTTGTGCATTCTAGGAACTTCATTGTTGAGTGTTCCTATGCTGATGATTAAAAACAATTTCCCGCAATATCAGATCTTGTTTGTCATTGCCTCTGCCTTTTTGGTAAGCTTCTTTATTCTAGGTTATTTCTATTGGGTATCGCGACCACCGGCTCCATTTTTCAAAAAAATGGGTCGTTTTGTGATCGATTTCCCGATGTTTCTTTCCGTATCAATGGGATTGTCATTGCACAATGCTGTTGCCGTGATGGAGGGATTTACGGGTAAAAAATCAGCTTTCGTGCGCACACCGAAGTTCGCTATCAGCACTGGAAAAACCGGTACTTGGACAGACAAAAAATACCGCGCAGCCAAGATCAGTCCGCTGACTATCGGCGAAGCGTTGATGGCCTGTTATTTTATTTTCGGAATCGTTTTGGCCTTCCATTACGACGATTTTGGTCTTTTTCCATTTCACTTCATGTTGACTTTGGGTTACCTTTTTGTGACCTTCTACTCTGTCAAGCACGCACGTGCTTAATAGTTATTGGTGAATGAAAAAACTGATTCAAGCCGGTTTTCCTGTAGTCTTGTTGGCCTTTTTCCTTTTGCTATCGTTAGCGGGATATATAGGTTTTGCTTGGTATGCAGATAAAAATGATCCGTGGCTGTTACTATTTTTCTATGCTCTTTCCATTGCCGGATTTGCCTATTGGTGGTTCAATCGATCCTTACTGAGTTGGCCCACAATCCTTGTCATCGCTATCATTTTCCGCGCGTTATTCTTATTTGACCCCACGTGTCGACTCAGCGGGGATATCAATCGGTATCTCTGGGATGCCGAAATGGTTGCCCACGGCGAAAACCCCTATCGCTATACCCCAAGCGAATGGAAGGATTCTGTGCAAACATCGACCAATGCCATAGCAGATCAATTGTACCCACAAATTGCACAACCGAATAGTTATTCGGTTTATCCGCCGACATGTCAACTCATGTGGAGCAACAGCGTGTGGTGGGCAGAATACACAGGATTGGGCAACACCATTGAAAATCGTATTTTCTTCTTAAAAGGGTTAACCTTTCTTTTGGAAATCATCACGATGTTGCTTATTGTTCAAATTCTAATCAAACGTGGACAAGCTGGGCAATTGGCCGGAATTTATGCATTGAACCCATTGGTCATTGTTGAATTTATGGGCAATTTACATCCGGATGTCGTGCTTATACTTCTTCTGTCAAATGCAGTATTATTAGTCACTGCCAAACGCATTCCACTTGCCGCCATTCCTTTCGGATTCGCTATTGCGACGAAGTTGATGGCAATCATTTTTTTACCGTTTTTAATAAAAAAATGGGGATGGAAAAAAGCACTGATTTTTTCGCTGATTTCACTTGGCGTA
This sequence comes from Flavobacteriales bacterium, assembly GCA_049318685.1. Classification (GTDB taxonomy): domain Bacteria; phylum Bacteroidota; class Bacteroidia; order Flavobacteriales_D; family Sanyastnellaceae; genus JAIXWP01. The sequence goes on along the minus strand of JBMOFW010000026.1, from coordinate 9,636 downwards.
GCCTTTTTGATATATATGCCCTTGATTTCGGTAGAAATTGCGAACAACATCATCAGTGCAGCCAAATTCAATTATATCGAATATGACTTTAATGCCTCGCTGTATTATGTGATCAGGAATATCTTGAACTATTTCACAGGAATAGACACCAGTTATATTGTGGGGCCAGGGTTGGCCATTTTATCAGCCATTGTGGTGGTTTTTCTAGCTTCTCGTGATTACAGCAAAGGCAAAGGCATGCTGTATTATATGATATCGGGTTTGGCGGTGTATTCACTGTGCAGCACCACGGTGCATCCATGGCATTTGACATTACCGTTGTTCTTTGCCATATTTACAAATGTGCGTTGGCCACTTTTCGCTTCCATGTTTGTGATGTTGTCTTATTTACTTTACACCCATGGCATGGAAAACAGTTGGATTCTTTTCGCAGAATACGGATTGATCTATGCCAGTTACACAATCGATCGATTGGTGAAATCGAAGTAGAAAATCGTTACATTCGCTTCAAACCATTCACCATGAAGCACTTTCTACTTGCACTAAGCGTTCTTTTTTCGCTTTATTCCTACGGTCAAAGTTGCAATACCTCCACCGGCAACGTGGTGATTTATTCCAATTATGATGGGGGTGTCATCAATATCAATTGCGATGTCAACATTCCCAATTTGAAGATAGGTGTATGCACCTATGAAGACTGTCAGATCAATATCACCGGTCCCTTTGCCGGAAATGTTACTCAGGTGCTCTATGCAGGATTTCTAGGTGATAATGACAATTGCAATTCTGGGATTACGACCACTTCCATTAACGGTGTTTCGGCCGGAATTACCTCCATTTTATTTGCGCCGACAGGAGTTTTGAGTGATTCGAACGGCAACGGCAGCATCATCTGTGGATACTCGTGCACAACAGGAAATCAAGAAGGATGCAACACCGCATCGCAAATCGTCGCGTACTTCTTGAATCAATTTGGAGGCACTTTGCACACGTATTATACCCAATATGCTTGCTGGGGAGGAACAACCTATGACATCTCAGACAATCTTTGTTGCAGCGTTCCTCTCCCCGGAGTCGAAACGTCATTCACGGCTAGTGATCCCGTAGTTTGTGTTGGACAATGTATTTCATTTTCTTCCTCGAGCAGCGGCAACCCGACTACGTATACATGGTCATTTGGAGGAGCAGAAACATCAACAGCAGGTTCAGCAAATCCTACGGGGATTTGTTATCAAACTCCCGGAACATATACAGCGACTTTGACAGCGTCCAACGCGACCAGCAGTGATAGTTATTCATCACAGATTACTGTCATCGATTGTGGTCTTACCAACTCGGGCGTGCTCGGTTGCACCTACCTCAACGCCACCAACTACAATCCATTGGCTGAAGTAGATAATCAAAGCTGTGTCTTTGAATGCCCTGAAGCCAGCTGCTTGGGCGATTTAAACACCGATAGCGTGATAGGCGTTGCCGATTTGATCATTTTCCTCGCGCTCTTTGGCGAAATATGCCCGTAAGCCGCGGTGGGGCTCTAAAATCAACCGTCAAGCGAGTACTTCCCCACCACAATTCACTATTTTCGCAAAAAAAAGCTATGCTAGATAATCTCATCAATCTCGTAAAAGAGCACGCTGGAGAGGCGATCATCAACAATCCCGCAATTCCTAATGAACGCAATGACGAAGCAGTGAGTGAAGCTTCTAACGGCATTTTCGAAGGCTTAAAAAACCAATTAAGTCAAGGCGGAATCGAGGGGATAACCTCATTATTCAATTCTCAAAACGCAAGCTCAAATCCAGCGGTAGCCAATATTGGAAAAACTGTTGCAACTACACTCGCTGGTAAATTTGGTATTGACGAAGGCACCGCAAATGGTATCGTGGATAAATTGTTGCCAACAGTAATGGATAAATTGGTTTCAAAAACAAATGACCCCAACGACAACTCTTTTGATCTCGGCAATATTGTAAAATCAATTGGAGGAGATAATCTGGGCGGAATCGGCAACATGATCGGCGGTCTTTTCAAATAACCGCGCAGCGTCGGCGGTTCTTTCCGGAAGGGTGTTTTTTTAGTTACTGGTTACGGTGTCGACGCCGTCCTATTTTGACCGTTGATTTTTGTTACAAGTTACGCGCATTAGACTGCGGTGGAGTGATTCAATCCCCTAGGGACCAAGACCGCAATGTCACTCGTTACTAAAATCAACGGTGAAGCGAGGACCAGCGCCGGTCACAGTTTCATCGTCAGCGAGATACGCTTCCGCTGAAGATCTACTTCTACTACCTTGACACGCACTTTTTGATTCAATTTCACGACTTCATTCGGGTCTTTGATAAACTTGTTGGTGATCTGACTGATATGTACCAAGCCTTCTTGCTTGACGCCAACATCCACAAAACATCCAAAATTGGTGATATTGGTGATGATGCCAGGAAGTTCCATGCCCACGTGAAGATCCTCAGGAGACTTGACATCCGCGAATGAAAACACTTCAATGCTACTCCGCGGATCACGACCGGGCTTGGCCAATTCTTTCAAAATATCTTGAATAGTCGGCAGTCCAAACTGTGCTGTGACATAGTTTGAAGGATTGATTTGCTTGCGCAAATTTTCATTGGCAATCAAATCAATAATGGTGCATCCCATGTCCTTGGCCATTTTTTCTACAACACTATACGATTCAGGATGCACAGCGCTATTGTCTAGTGGATTCTTTGCCCCGGGAATGCGCAAAAACCCCGCACTTTGCTCAAATGATTTTTCTCCCAACTTCGGGACTTTTTTCAATGCAGCACGTGAACTAAAAGGGCCATTTTCTTCACGATATTTGACAATATTCTCCGCCAATTTGGGGCCCAACCCGGAGACATACGTCAACAGACTTTTGCTTGCTGAGTTCACATTCACCCCTACATTATTCACGCAACTCAAGACAACCGCATCAAGGCTTTCTTTCAATTTGGATTGATCTACGTCGTGTTGATATTGCCCAACTCCGATCGACTTCGGATCAATTTTTACCAACTCAGAGAGAGGATCTGCCAATCGACGTCCGATGGATACAGCGCCACGAACCGTAACATCTTTATCCGGAAATTCTTCCCGAGCGATTTCACTAGCAGAATAAATGGATGCTCCACTTTCATTGACCAGAAAAATATCGATTCCGCTCAATTGCAAATTGCGAACGAATTGCTCAGTCTCGCGTCCCGCTGTGCCATTGCCAACCGCTATTGCTTGAATTTGAAAACGGGACACCAAAGCGCGAATCGCTTCTGATGACTTCGCCACTTCCCGCTGGGGTTCATGCGGATAGATCACGCTGTCGTGCACCAACGTACCTTCTTCATTCAAACATACCACTTTGCATCCCGTGCGATAGCCCGGATCGAGCGCCAATATGCGTTTTCCTCCCAAGGGAGCGCCCAAGAGCAACTGTCTTAAATTTTCTGCAAAAACTTTTATCGCTTCCTCATCCGCTTTGGCCTTGCACAATGCGCGAAATTCATTCTCAATGGAAGGCTCAATCAAGCGTTTGTAGCTGTCTTTGAGCGCAGTGTAAATTTCATCGCTCGCATCCGTATTTCGTTTGATGAGTTGGTATTCCAACTTCTCTAGAGTGCGATCTTCTTCCGGTGAGATGCGCAATCGCAACATGCCCTCTTCTTCGCCGCGAAACATAGCCAAGACTCTATGGGATGGACACTTATGCAAAGGCTCCTCGAACTCGAAATAATCTTTGTATTTAATCCCTTCCGTTTCTTTGTCGCGTGCCACGCGGGTTTTGATTGTACCAAAACGTTGAAACTGAGAACGCACGGTAGCGCGCACCAACGCATTTTCACTAATCACCTCTGCGATTATATCGCGCGCTCCTTGCAATGCTTCTTCCTCATTTTTGACATTGTCATTTAAAAATCGTGCAGCTTCTTTCACCACATCTCCATTGGGTTCTTTCAAAATCCATTCAGCCAAAGGCTCCAGTCCATGCTCTCTAGCCACCGCCGCTTTTGTTCGACGTTTGGGCTTATAAGGCATATAGATATCTTCCAAAACTTGGAGATCATCGCACGATTCAATTTGCTTGCGCAATTCTGGAGTCAGCTTGCCTTGTTCTTCAATTGTAGAAAGCACTGTTTGCTTGCGTTTCGCTAATTCTTTAAGTCGAAGGTTTTCCTTTCGAATTTCTTCTATTTGAACCTCATCCAAACCACTTGTAGCCTCCTTGCGGTAGCGGGCAATAAATGGGACAGTACAGCCCTCTTCAAGCAAACGGACGGTTGCTTCAAACTGCGATTTTGAATACATTTTTTCTAATTAATTAAAAAACCGATCGAACGTTCATTCGGTCCATCGCGACATCTCTTCCTGCATCTTTTTGGCTTCGGCGCGCGCTGCTTCGGCAAAATCACTTCCAGGAGAAGCATAGAGAATAGATCGAGAGGCATTGACAAGCAAACCAATATCCTTGGTTCTACCATATTTCACAACTTCTTCGAGACTTCCTCCTTGAGCGCCTACTCCAGGAACCAATAAGAAATGGTTGGGGACAATTTTTCTCACATCAGCGAGCATTTCAGCGCGTGTAGCACCTACCACAAACATGGTGTTTTCATGTGTGCCCCAAGAAGAGACTTTGGTTAACACATCCTCAAAGAGGCGTTGTTCGCCAGAAACATTCATTTGAAAATCCAATCCTCCCGGATTAGAGGTCAACGCCAATACAATGGCCCATTTGCCTTCAAATTCGAGGAATGGACCAACACTATCTTTACCCATGTAAGGAGCCACAGTCACCGAATCGAAGCCATACGTTTCGAAAAAAGTTTTGGCATAATACGTCGACGTATTACCGATATCACCGCGCTTTGCGTCAGCGATGGTAAAATGATCCGACCCAATATATTCCACCGTCTTTTCGAGAATGTCCCATCCTTCTTTACCCAAACACTCATAAAACGCAATGTTGGGCTTGTATGCTACGCAATAGTCACGGGTAGCATCGATGATCGCTTTATTGAAATCAAGCACAGACATGCCCGCCGGAATCTTTTTCGGATCAGTATCCAATCCTACACATAGAAACGATTTACGTTCGCGGATAAGTTGTACAAGTCTAGCGTAGTTCATATGCTTATTGATTTGCTGCGGCGAGCAATTTTTCTGTGTTTTCGGCCAATTTCAACGCTTCGATCACTTCTTCGATTTCGCCGTTCATCGCGGCGTCGAGGTTATACAAGGTCAAGTTGATACGGTGATCAGTCACTCGACCTTGCGGATAATTATACGTTCTGATTTTAGCGCTACGGTCGCCGGTACTTACAAGCGATTTACGCATACGCGCGCGCTCTTCTTGGCGGCGATTGACTTCTGCCTCAAAAATTTTCGTGCGGAGCATGGTCATGGCCTTTTCGTGGTTTTCGTGCTGTGAACGGCCTTCTTGACAAGCCACAACCACCCCTGTGGGTACGTGCGTTAAACGAACAGCAGATTCGGTTTTATTGACGTGCTGTCCCCCCGCACCGCTCGACCTATACGTGTCGCGCTGTATGTCGGCAGGGTTGATCACCACGTCAAACTCTTCGGCTTCGGGCATCACGGCCACGGTAGCCGCAGAGGTATGTACACGCCCTTGCGCCTCTGTCTCAGGCACACGTTGTACACGATGAACACCACTTTCAAATTTCAAAGTACCGTATACTTCTTCTCCGCTAATTTCAATCGAAACTTCTTTGTATCCGCCCATTGTTCCTTCACTCACAGAAAGCACTTCATAGCGCCATCCCTTATTCGCAATGTAGCGGGTGTACATTTTATACAAATCACCTGCAAAAATCGAGGCTTCATCACCTCCGGTTCCTGCGCGGATTTCAAGAATACAGTTCTTGGTGTCTTCAGGATCTTTGGGGATCAATAAAAATTTGATCTCCTCCTCCATCTTTTCGCGTTCGGGCAAAAGCGCATTCAACTCATCTTGGGCCATTTCCTTCAACTCCGGATCTTCATTTCCGCCCAATACTTCTTTGGCTGAGGCGATGTTGCCCAGCAGTTTTTTATACTTGTGGTACGTTTCCACAATATCCTCCAGATCCTTGTACTCTTTCATGAGTTGCGGATATCGCTTCATATCGGCGATTACCGCAGGGTCAGTGATCATCTTACCCACCTCATTGTATCGGTCTGCGATCGCTTCTAAACGCGGTAGCAAGTCGGTCATACGTCTTCTTCTTTATTAATGCGTGTATTCAAATACGGCATCAGCCGTTTGAATGGTCAATTGTTTTTGTGCTGAAGCCTCCACTCGGCCAACGATTTTCGCTTCCATTTCGAAAGTCGATGCGATATCGATGATGGCTTGTGCGGTTGCTTGATCGGTATAGATTTCCATACGGTGCCCCATGTTGAACACGCGATACATTTCTTTCCAATCCGTTTTTGACTCTTGTTGAATCGTTACAAACAATGGTGGTGTATCGAACAAATTGTCTTTAATCACGTGCACGTTTTCCACAAAGTGAAGCACTTTCGTTTGCCCACCTCCGCTGCAATGCACCATGCCATCGATCTTGTCACGATATTGATCTAAAATTTTCTTGATCACGGGAGCATACGTGCGCGTTGGCGAAAGCACCAACTTGCCTGCATCAAGCGGAGCTCCTTCTACATAATCGGTGAGACAATACGAGCCGCTGTAAACCAAATCCTCCGGGATGGAGCTATCATAGCTCTCGGGATATTTTTCAGCGAGCTCGTGATAAAATACATCATGACGGGCGCTGGTCAAACCATTGCTGCCCATACCGCCATTGTATTGCTTTTCATAAGAGGTTTTTCCAAACGAAGCCAAACCTACAATCACGTTTCCGGGCTTGATGTTCGCGTTGTTGATGACATCGCTGCGCTTCATGCGGCAGACTACCGTAGAATCGACGATGATCGTTCTCACGAGGTCGCCCACATCGGCCGTTTCTCCACCGGTGGAAATGATATTCACGCCGAGAGTGCGCAATTCACCAAGTAATTCTTCTGTGCCAGTGATAATCTCAGAGATAACTTCACCCGGAATCAAGGTTTTATTGCGGCCGATGGTGCTGCTGAGCATGATATCGTCCGTTGCCCCCACGCAGAGCAAATCGTCAATATTCATAATCAACGCATCCTGAGCGATACCTTTCCATACCGAGAGATCCCCTGTTTCTTTCCAGTACATATAAGCAAGCGACGATTTGGTGCCGGCACCATCCGCGTGCATGATGATGCAATGTTCATCGCTACCGCTGAGGTAGTCCGGAACAATCTTGCAAAACGCCTTGGGGAAAAGACCTTTATCTACGTTTTTAATCGCTGCGTGTACTTCTTCCTTTTCGGAAGAGACGCCGCGTGAAGCATATCTGGACGAGTCTGTCATTGGATAAAAAAAAGAGGCCGCCAATATGATTGGCGGCCCCAAATTTACGTCTTTATTTTGACTATTTCTTAGGAACGAAGTTCGTGTCGATAATTCGGAAAATGGTACGACGATTCAGCAGGTGCGCTGCCTCCTGTTGGTCGGCAGGCAACTTGTTGATATAGGCTTCAGTTAATTTTGTACCCGCAGCGAAAGTTCCATTGGCCATGGTCAACGTACGTGGTTCAGTTTCACCTTTACCTACCGCTTTCAAACGTGCTGGATCAATACCCTTGCTGATCAAGTAATCTACGCAAGTTTGCGCACGACGCTGTGACAAGTCAAGGTTATATTGGTCGTTACCACGAGCATCTGTATGTGCTTCGAGTTGGATCACGAAAGTTGGGTTACGTTGCATCAAATCGAGCAGGTAGTTCAAAGAGTCTTGAGAATTGACTGTTTCATCTACCAACAACTCAGCTTTGTCATAAGGATACAATACCAACGGCATATTGTATTCTGTTTTGATTTCAATAGGCTTCAAGAAATACTCACGAGCAAATTTGGTTGAAGAAGATACACCAACTGTAGAGAATTTATCTCCAGTTCCGATGTACTTTTCCTTTTGAACATCTACAGAATAGGTTGTTCCAGCCTTGATTTTTGACTTATCCAAGCTAAATCCACCGTTTCCGTCAGTAGTTACTTTGTAATCATCACCATTTGAACCTTTAACGGTTACATTAGAGTTGGCCAAAGCAGCGCCGGTTTTCTCGTCATACACGATACCGATCAATTCGAATTCAACAGGAGGTTCGGTGAATGAATAGATATCATCCAAACCTTTACCACCCGGACGGTTCGACGTGAAATAACCGCTAAACTTGGTTTCTTCGCTTGGTTCGTTTAATACAAAACCGAAATCGTCGGAGCTTGAGTTGATTGGATATTCCATTGCTGCTGGCGCACCGAAAGTCATATCTCCGGTCTTTTCAGCTTTGTAGATATCCAAACCGCCCATACCACCACGACCGTTTGAAGAGAAATAGATGTTGCCGTCTTTCGCGATGAATGGGAACATTTCGTCACCATTTGTATTCAACGAAGTAAGGTTAGTTGGTTTGCTCCAAGAATCGTTCTTCTTGTCATAGGTTACGTACCACAAATCGCGACCACCTTTACCACCTGGCATATTTGATGAGAACACCATATACTTATCGTCAGGTGAAAGTGTAGGATGGCCAACACGTGAGCTATCATCGCCACCTTCGCCACGTTGAACGAGGTTGAGATTGATAGGATCGCCATATCCACTTCCAGATTTTTTAGCAGAAAGAATATCGCAACCGTAACGCATATCTCCGTCGTACTTACACTCTGTGTAGTACATAACAGAAAAATCTTTGTTGAAACAAGCTGCAGCTTCGTGCGAGTTGGTGTTTACCGGCAACTTCAAAGGAGCTGGTGTACCCCACTTCTTTTTCTTATCACGCTCTACAACATAGAGGTCAAAGAAATCTTCACCAGTCACCGGGTCAACAGCAGTACCGGTAGACTCCTTGCGTGAAGAAGAGAAGATAAACTCATCGCCCTTTTTCGCAGAGTATACCAATGAGAAGTCATACGACGGAGAATTCACCTCGGCGAGGTTCTCCACCATGATTTTGGTTTTACCCGATTTTTTATCCGAAGCATCTTTGCATGCGGAAATGGCTGCATTGGCTTTTGATTTTTCTCCGCCTTTGTTCAAGTACTTGTTGTACTGAGCAGTAGCATCGTCAAATTTGCCTTGCTCTTGAAGGGCCATACCATAGTTGTAGTGCACTTCAGCATTGATATTATTGTATTGCGCAGTAATTGCCTTTGCATACCATTCTTCTGATTGAGAATAAAGCTTAGATAAGCGGTAGCATTCGCCAATTTGGAAGAAAATTCTTCCTTTTTCGTCCAATTCTTTGGCAGTTGGTTCTGCTGTTTTGTAAAGTTTGGCGGCTTCTATATATGCTTCAGTGGCAAACTCATCGTCGGCCTTGATTAAGGCTTTGCTTTGAGCATTAGCAAAGGTTGAAACAAACAAAGCTGCTGTTAAAAGAAAAAGCAGTTGAGCGGTTTTCATAAGGTTTTGTTTTGACATGCTATTTTTTTGCAGGTAGCGAAAATAGGGAATATTCGTTTTTTTCGGCAATGTAATACAAAATTGGTTCATTTTTCTTCGGTTTTTGTTCTATTCCTAAAGATGCCCA
>JBMOFW010000025.1:0-20207 GCA_049318685.1 Flavobacteriales bacterium | reverse complement strand
CAGATTTAATGGAGTTTAAGACCCAATAGTGGATATACTTGTATAAGTAGTCGACTATTTTTTTGTTTCTTGCCTCGGGTTCACTACTTTTGCGCCCGAAAATTTAAACCGGTACGCATGTCGCAAAATATTGGTAAAGTTGTGCAAATCATCGGTCCTGTAGTGGATATTTCCTTTCCTGCAGGCCATAAATTGCCTAATATCCTTGATGCTCTCGTGGCTAAGAAGCCCGATGGTCAAGAATTGATTCTTGAGTGTCAACAACATATTGGTGAGGACACCGTGCGTGCCATCGCCATGGACGCAACTGAAGGTCTCCAACGTGGAGCAGAAGTGGTGTCAACAGGTCGTGGTATCACCATGCCTATAGGTGATAAAATCAAAGGACGTTTGTTTAACGTTGTAGGCGCCGCTATTGATGGTATCTCTGACGTAGACAACACTGGCGGATATCCTATTCACCGTCAACCACCGAAGTACGAAGACCTTTCGACTTCTACAGAGGTTCTTTTCACTGGAATTAAGGTTATCGACTTGATTGAGCCTTACGCAAAAGGGGGTAAAATTGGATTGTTTGGTGGTGCCGGTGTAGGTAAAACCGTATTGATCCAAGAGTTGATCAACAACATTGCAAAAGCATATGATGGTCTTTCTGTATTCGCCGGTGTAGGTGAGCGTACCCGTGAGGGGAATGACCTCCTCCGCGAGATGATCGAGGCCGGAATTATTAAATATGGTGAGGAATTCAACAAGGGTATGCACCATGGAGACTGGGACGTATCTAAAGTGGATCCTAAAGAATTGGAAAAATCACAAGCGACCTTCGTATTTGGTCAGATGAATGAGCCTCCTGGAGCTCGTGCTCGTGTAGCCCTTTCTGGTCTTACCGTAGCTGAATACTTCCGTGACGGGGATGAGAAGTCTGGTGGTCGTGATATCCTTTTCTTCATCGACAATATCTTCCGCTTCACACAAGCTGGTTCTGAAGTGTCAGCACTTTTGGGACGTATGCCATCAGCGGTAGGTTATCAGCCCACTTTGGCTACTGAGATGGGTGTGATGCAAGAGCGTATCACCTCGACTAAGCGTGGTTCGATTACCTCTGTACAAGCGGTATACGTGCCAGCGGATGACTTGACTGACCCAGCTCCTGCAACGACCTTCGCTCACTTGGATGCGACAACTGTATTGAGCCGTAAGATTTCTGAGTTGGGTATCTACCCTGCGGTGGATCCACTCGATTCAACTTCACGTATCTTGACTCCTCAAATTGTGGGTGAAGAACACTACAAGTGCGCCCAGCGTGTGAAAAATATTCTTCAGCGTTATAAAGAACTACAGGATATCATCGCCATCCTCGGTATGGACGAGCTTTCTGAAGAAGATAAACAAGCTGTATTCCGCGCCCGTAAAGTGCAACGTTTCTTGTCTCAGCCATTCCACGTAGCCGAGCAGTTCACTGGTATTCCAGGTGCGCTTGTATCGATCGAGGAAACCATCAAAGGATTTAACATGATTCTTGACGGTCACTGCGATGAGTATCCAGAAGCAGCATTCAACCTGAAAGGTAGTATTGAGGAAGCAATCGAAGCAGGTAAGAAAATGCTTGCTGAAGCAGCTGCCCGCAAATAATCATTGATAGAATGAACGTAGAAATTATCACTCCTGAAACCACCCTTTACCAGGGAGAGGCTTCGTACATATTCCTTCCTGGAAGCGACGGAAGTCTTGGTGTCTTGAACAATCATGCTCCTTTGATTTCGTCATTGAAAAAAGGAACGGTGAAAGTAAAAGACAATGCAGGAAAAGAACATAAGTTTGAAGTGAAAGGGGGCACTGTTGAGGTGTTTAACAACAAGATTATTATTCTCGCCGAGTAATACGCCCTTCCTCAAGCCAACGAAACCTGGGCCTGACTTCTCTCGTAGAAAGTCAGGCCCTTTTGTTTTAAGCAACTCAAAGGCCTATAAACAAGTCTAAATCAATATATTTGTGACTCGGTGTAACACCGCCCTATGAAAACAGTAAAAATCGTATTGCTCGCCATCTGCGTCGTGCTCGGACTAAGTCTCCGTGCACAAGAGTCTTGGCCGACTAAGGGCAAGGATTTTTGGCTTGGTTTCATGAAGAACCACGAAGTCATGACCGGAGAATCTCTCGGTCTCTTCATCGTTTCTGATCAAAATACCAGCGGCACAGTGACTGTTCCCGGACAATCTTGGACTTATAATTTTAATGTCACTGCCGGAGGGTTAACCAGTGTTACGATTCCCAATAATGTAGCCGAAGTCATGTCAAACCAGGGCATGGAGTTTCGGGGGGTGCACGTTGAAACGCTGGATACAGTCGCTGTTTTTGCAATTAATTTTAATCCTTACAGTGCCGACGCTACGAAAGTTTTGCCCACACCTACTTTGGGGACAGAATACATGGTGGCTTCTTATGCTGGGTTTACTCCTTGGGATTCAGAATTGCTTATTGTGGCAACAGAAGATGATACCGAAATAGAGATTGTTCCGTCCGTAGTCACTGCAGGTGGAAATTCAGCAGGCGTTCCATTTACCATTTACCTTGAACAAGGCCAATGCTATCAATTGGCAGCAGGTGCGGGTTTGGATTTGACGGGCACATTGGTTCGCGGTACAGAAGCGAGTGGTTCATGCCGGCCATTTGCTGTATTTTCTGGTGCTTCGTGCGCAAATGTTCCCACTACTTGCTCGACTTGTGACCATCTGTACGAGCAAAACTTGCCTGTAGAGGCATGGGGAACCGAATACTATATTACGCCTTATGCGTATACCGTTAATCCCAATTGGGGCGTAAGTGATCCTACGTATACATATCGTGTCTTAGCTAAGGAAAATAATACGGCAATCATTATTGATGGTGGTACGTCTTTCATTTTGAACGCCGGGGAATATGAAGAATTTAACGGTCAAGAAACGGCGCATTGTTTAACCTCTTCCAATCCGGTAACTGTTATTCAATATATGGAGGGGGTGAGCTGCGGAGGAAATGGTGATCCAGCCATGACAATTCTAGATGATGCTTCGCAAAAAATCAATGATATTACATTTAGCACAGTAAATTCAACCGTGATTACAGCGCATTATTTGAATGTCGTTGTTGAAACAGACAATATTGGTTCGGTTTATTTGGACGGAAATCCGATTGCAGCCAATCAGTTTCATTCTTTTCCAAACTGTTCGTCGCATATGTACGCAGCGTTTAGTTTGACGGCCGGAACACATCATTTATCTGCCCCCGACGGTGTTTCGGGATATGTTTACGGAAATGGAGATGCCGAGTCCTATGGTTATTCTGTTGGCTCCTTCAGAAGTTCTCCACCCATTACATTTGAAGGTGTGGAATGTACCAACGGTGCGGTGACTGTTACCATGCCTTCTGGATATTTTGATCCAACGTGGTACAACTATCAAGACATGGAAACACCAGTTGCCACGGGATCTCAATTGATATTGAATGCACCCGTGTCAAGTGCTATCTATGTGGCTGTGGCCAATGAAAATCAAAGTGGGTGTGCTCAAGAATTCTACTACAGTGTCGAAGATGTTACCCCGCCTGTTTTTACATTAACACCTCCCTCGGAGAGTATTTGTCAGCATGAAAGTGTACAGTTAAATGTTACCCCGGCCAATAGCACAGGGACTTACAATTATTTGTGGTCACCGAATACAAATATATCGGACGCAACGATCGCCAATCCGATTGTGAGCCCTATGGTGACCACTACCTACTCTGTGACAGTTTCTACACCCACCGGATGCGCATCATCTACACAGCAAACCACAATTACGGTATCTGCCGGAAATATTACAGCGTTTGAATTGACTGCCGACGACAATTTTATTTGTGAAGGAGAAACAGTAGATCTGCACGCCTCCACGGAGACCGTGATTTGGACTGACAATTTTGATCCAAGCATTTCACTAGGTGATTGGGATGATATCAATAATGGGATGGCCAATATGACCTGTGGAGCTGTTTCGGGAACGGCGCTGTATTTCAATGGAACAGGGGAACGTAGCGCTATTTCCAACGCACTAGATGTTTCTGCTGGGGGGACTATTTATTTTTCTTTGAAAATCGCCAATGGCGTTGCGCCCTGCGATAATGCGGAGCCCGGAGACAATGTAGAATTGCGCTTTTCTACGGATGGTGTCAATTTTCCCGCCACCAATACAATACAAGTTTTTAATGAATCTGCTTATCCTGATTTCGTGAATTTAGCTATTCCCATTCCGGCTGCGGCTCAAACGACATCGACAAAGTTTAAATGGATGCAGGTTGGAGCGTGGGTAGGTAATCAGGATAATTGGGTCATCGATGAAGTTTACATTGCGACCAATACCCAGGGTGATTTCGAATACGCATGGAGTCCGTCGTCTACTTTGGCACTCGCGGATGTGTTGAATCCAATCGCATCGCCGAGTGTTTCGACGAATTATATTCTAGACATTACTGATAATTCCAGCGGATGTGTTTATACAGATTCGGTGAATGTGAATGTGGGTGTATTATTCGATTTAGACGTTACACCAGATACCGATATTTGTGATGGATTAGCAGTGACTTTGCAAGCTGAACCGAGCGTTGTAGGAGATTATACATATGAATGGGGGCCGGACGACGGTAGCTTAAGTGGTTTGTATTTGCCCAATCCTGTGGCTAATCCGGCTCAGAATACCACTTACAATGTAGTGGTCACTTCGGCAGAAGGTTGTCAAGAAACGGCGAGTATTCAGGTGAATCGATCACCTATCGTAAGTGTTTCGATAGCCTATGATGATTTACCAATTTGCGGCAATGAGCCGGTTTCGTTAACAGCTGCGGGCATGGGTACAGGTGATGGATTTACATTCGATTGGCAAAGCGCAGAGCCTATTGTTGGCTCAGGAGTGAGTGCCACAGCAACACCATCAGAAACCACTACAGTGACATTGGAAATGACCCACGATGCAAGTGGATGTGTTTATACGGATGATGTAGAAATAGAAGTTCTGTCCACGCCTCAAGTAACGGTCATACCTACGTCAATTCAGGGATGCAGTGTGATTGGGGAGACGATCAGTGCGAGTACAGATTTTGTTGGAAATGTGCAATGGTCTTGGTCGCCGGCCAATATGGTTGCTGATCCTGCATTAGCACAAACAAGTTTGATTTTGGATGAAAGCAATACGCTAATAGTAACCGCTACGAATGACGCGGGATGCGCTGGGTCAGCTACAGTGACAGTTTCAATGCTGACGGAAAATACAGATTTGGGTCCGGATATTCATTTGTGTGAAGGTGAAACAACGATTCTCGATACTGGATGGCCGAATGATCATTCGGTTTTATGGGATCATGGTCCAACCACCGCGGCTGTTGAGATTACAGCGGAGGGTATTTATCATGTTGTAGTAACGAGTCCAGATGGTTGTATTTCAGAAGATACAATAGAAGTGAGTTATCACGTCATGCCTGCTGTTGATTTGGGAGAAGACCAATTAGCTTGTGAAAGCGAAATTGTGACACTGAGTGCGGGCGACTTGGGGTTGACCTATGTTTGGAGTACCGGACAATTTACCCCTTCAATCAATGTGAATGAATCAGGAATCTATGAAGTCACTGTGAGCAATGGCTATTGTTCTGCGACAGATGACATTTCCGTATTATTTAATCCGCTGCCGGAAAATCCCTTTGCGACTGATGAAATCCCTTTCTGTTTTACCCTTTCACCCTTCATCGCCAAATTAGACGCGAAGAATGAAGGAAGTACGTATGAGTGGGAGGACGGGTCTTCGGGACAGATTTATAATGCCACATCTCCGGGTATTTATTACGTCCGCGTAACCACCGATTTGGGTTGCGATGCGCGATTCCGTCAAGTAATTTATGAAGAATGCCCGGGAGAGCTTTGGGTGCCGAATGCCTTCACCCCGGATGGAGATGGAATCAATGATGTATGGCTTGTTGAAGGGGTGAAATTAGCATCCTATCACTTGATCTTGTGGAATAAATGGGGCGAATTGATTTACGAAACATATTCTCTTGATCGCCCGTGGTTGGGACAACGCCGCGATGGTGATGAATACGTCGAGCCAGGCACTTATGTGTACCGTATCATCTATAAATTTGATGAGGGAGACGGGAAAGTATCTGAAGAGAAACAAGCTAATGGTCAAGTGACGCTTGTTCGGTAGGAGCTCATTTTCAATGCACTGCGCTCATCCTTTTTTATCAAAGCGTTTATTTTCTGTTGTTTTTCGCCATTTCGAATGAAAAGATTTTTCAGTTAGGGGGTGAAACAGTACTTTTGAGACACCTTGACCTACTAATTCACCCTCGTTTCATGAGAAAGATAAAGTTTGCGGTTGTTGGATGCGGAAGCATTGGAAGACGTCATATTGCGGTATTGGATGCGGATCCTAATGCAGAGATCGTGGCCATTTGTGATATCAATCAAGAAGCGTGTAAATCGCAGTCCGAACTTTACGATGGTATTCCTTATTACACAGATTACCTAGAAATGCTTAAAGCTGTGGATGCAGATGTCATCAATGTAGTGACACCGCATGCCTTGCATAAAACCATGGCAATTGAAGCGATGAATCATGGCTTCAACACGTTGGTGGAAAAGCCAATGGCGCTTACTGCATCAGATTGTGCTGAAATGAATGAAGCTTCATCACGCACAGGAAAAAAACTCTGGGTTGTAAAACAAAATCGACATAATGTGCCGGTGAGGCTGGCCAAACAAGCCATTGACGACGGAAGATTGGGTAAAATTTTCATGATCAAATGCGATATTCTTTGGAATCGCTATCAAGGCTATTATGATGAATCGCCCTGGCGTGGCAAACTAGAAAAGGAAGGTGGAGCTTTATACACCCAAGCAAGTCATTTTGTGGATTTGTTGATTTGGTGGTGCGGCGATATCACAGAAGTTAAAGCATTTGCCGAAACGCAAAATCACAATATCGAAACCGAAGACAGCGGTATAGCAGTTTTGAAATTCGATTCGGGTACCCTTGGTTCTTTGGTATGGACCACGTGCGTTTATCATAAGAATTACGAAGGAAGTATCACCATCGTTGGAGAAAAAGGGACAATCAAAATTGGTGGCCAATATTTGAATAAAATGGAATGTTGGGATGTCGAAGGTTTTCCGCTGCCAGAAGGGATTGATTTCAACGACAAACCCAATGCATATGGCAAATACCAAGGCACGTCGTCAAATCATGATAAAGTGATTAATCATATCATTAATGAATTGAATTTAATCAATGCGAATAATGTGGAGGGTACCGAAGGCATTCGAAGTATTTCTGCAATTGAAAAAATTTATAGTAATATCAGAAAATAGATATGGCAAATAAAATTCACCCTTCAGCCTTTATTGCCGACGGCGCGGTGCTTGGAGATAATAATACCATTGGTGCCAACGTCGTGATAAGTGGAAGGGCCAAGATTGGGAGTAATAATGTTATAGGCGATTTTACTCGAATAGTGAATAATGTTGAAATCGGAGATGATAATCGATTTGATGGCTTTGTGAGTATAGGCTCACTTGGGGAGATGGGCACGAAAGGCGACGTATTTGTGGAAGATGGATTTGTGCAAATCGGCGATAAAAACGTTTTTCGAGAATTCATGACTGTAAACTCGCCAGTCAGAAAAAAGGCCACTAAGATTGGCAATAACTGTTACTTTATGGCCCGTACGCACGTGCCACATGATGCGGAATTAGGAAACAACGTGATCATGGCTACCAATTCTCTGGTCGGAGGAGGATGCGTCGTAAGTGACTTTGCATACGTCGGTTTAAATTCATCTGTTCACCAATGGGTGGATTTGGGTGAGAGTTGCATGGTGGGCTTGCAAGCAGGTGTTACACGTCCTGTGCCCCCTTATTGCATTGTGACTGGCACTCCGGCGCGTATTTTCAAATTGAATAAAGTCGGATTGGAAAGACGCGGATTTAGCGTCGAACATATCGAAGAAGCGATCGCTGGATTAAATGCTGTTTTGGCAGGCGGACAGGCCGGAGAAAATCCAATACTTCAAAAAATCGCAGACTTTCTAGTCAAATATCCTGAATCATTAAAGTAATGAAAATACCTTTTGTGGATTTGAAAGCGCAGTATCTGTCGATTCAAAATGAAATAGATACAGCGATCCGAAATGTGATTAATGAGACTGCTTTTATTTCGGGTGGATACGCCACTCGATTTGAAGCGGATTTTTCTAAGTATATCGGTTTGCCATATGTGATAGCCTGCGCGAATGGGACAGACTCACTCGAGATTCTTCTTCAAGCTATGGGAATAGGACCAGGTGATGAGGTTATTGTACCGGCCATTTCATGGATTAGCACTTCTGAAGCGGTTTCGGCTATTGGCGCAAAGCCTGTTTTTGTTGATGTAGATGAACACAATTTGATTGATTTGGATCTCATCGAGTCGGCGATTACAGCACGCACGAAGGCGATTATTCCTGTTCATTTATATGGAAACCCGGTCAATATGCCGCGAGTAATGTCCTTGGCGGAAAGGTTCGGACTTAAAGTATTGGAAGATTGCGCGCAGTCACACGGGGCAGAAATACAAGGGAAATTAGCAGGCACATTTGGACACGCAGCGAGTTTTAGCTTCTATCCAGGTAAAAATCTGGGTGCTTATGGAGATGCTGGAGGAATGGCAACGGCAGATGCCGCTATTGCTAAAAAAGCGCGGGCTATAGCGAATCATGGTCAGGAAGGAAAGCACAACCATATCATGGAAGGACGCAATTCGCGTATGGATGGCATTCAAGCTGCAGTACTCTCTGTAAAAATACCTCATCTGCCTGAATGGACTGAAAAGCGCATCAAGAATGCCGCTTTGTATGATCAATATCTCGATTCGAGAATACAAAAACCAAAGGTGAACGAAAACGGAAAGCATGTTTATCACCTTTATGTGATTCGCCATCCAAAACGCGACGCCCTTGCTGCATACCTCAAAGAAGCAGGTATTGAAACATCTATTCACTATCCGACGCCCTTGCCATTAATGCCTTGTTATACGGAGGATCCAAAAGCAATGGCAAGTACATTTTCTGTTGCCGCTAAAGCTTCTTCAGAAATTTTATCATTGCCGATGTATGCTGAATTATCTGAAATGGAAATCAGATATATCGCAGAAAAAGTAAATGAGTTTAACGGGTAATCATATCATATTACTCAATTTCGATTTTCCACCGAATTATGGTATCGGTGGAAGACGATGGGCCAAGTTTGCCAAAGAATTGGCTTCGCGAAAGATACATGTACATGTGATTAAAGCAAAATCCAAGGACGGTCGAAACTCACACTGGTCCAAAGATGTTGAGAGTGAATTCATTCATGTGATTGAGATCAAAAGAAAAGCGGAATTGGATCGATTCAGGACGGGCATCTTTTGGTTGGATAAATTGGGATATCGTTTGGCATTAGCGGCCAACAAGTGGATGGACCCCGGTACGCCTTATGATATGGCCATAGGGAATAAAGAAGCCATTCAAAGTCAGATTAGCAAATTGGTGAATACCCATGATGTTAAGTGGATTATAGCCACGGGTGCCCCTTTTAATCTATTGTATTTTGCGGCCGATTTTATTCGTCTAAATCCGAGATATAAACTTTGGGCTGATTTACGCGATCCCTGGCTAGATGCCAAGAATTATGGCATGCCTCAATTGAATTCAAAGAGAAAAGCGGCCGAATGGAGAAAGGCAGAAATTGTTTTGAAATACGCTTCAGTTGTTTCGTGCCCTACTCTAGATGCAATCCGGATATTTGATACCATCGATAATGGAAAATACAGTAAAAACCTCTTAGAGCTAAGACACTTTTTTGATCCGAAAGATTTTGACATTCGAACTACAAATGTGTCTTCAAATAAGATCAAAGTGGTGTACGGAGGGGATATTTATCCAGGGGCAGAGCGCTTTGTGCATCAAATGTTGGAAGATCTAAGACAACTCAAAAAGGATTTTTTAGAAGTATACAACCGAATGGATATTCGGTTTTACTCTGATAGTTTTTCCAAAGTTCAGACGAGCTTTTCGGATTTAGAAGTGGTACATATTGGACCTTCAATTGGAGAAAATATTTTTGATGAAATAGCCAATTCGGACTGGTGTATTATTTTACTTACAGATTTTAATCGACATTTTTTTACTACAAAATATTTCGAGTATCAGCCATTTGAGAAACCTTTTCTCTATTTGGGACCCGAAGGCAAGGTAAGCAACGAAATTCGGGATCAAAAAGCAGGTTTGAATTGGGAGGAATTTTTAAAAGAGTTAAGAACCGCAGATTGGTCGACGTTGAAACATTTTGAGCGCGGATCAAGTTCGCGCACTGGCAGTCTGCAGGTGCGAACTGACGAATTATTGGAGAAAATATCAGAATTTGATTAAATTCGCTTAAGCACGAAATAACTAAATAGATGAATCAGCACATCCACTTGGATCTACTCAAACGTTCTGTTGAGTTGGCCGGAGTAGGAAGTTGGGAGTATGACCCCGCTTCCGATACGATGAAGTGGGATATGATGATGTACAAGATTCATGAAAAGCCAGATCATTTTGTTCCCAATCGTGAGCATGTGCTCCAAACCTACGGTATTTACGCGAAAGAGATGCAGGAAGCGTGGAATAGAGCCTTAACCTATGGTGAATCTTGGGAGAAAGAAGTAGAGCTACAGATGCAGTCAGGATTAAAATGGATTCGATGTATTGGGAAACCATTAATGATAGATAACGTCTGCAAAGCTGTTTTCGGTGTAGTTCAAGATATAAATAAGCAAAAGCGATCTGAAGAGGCATTGCGCAATAGTGAAGAGCGTTTCAAATCACTTATCCAAAACAATTCAGATATTATTAGTCTTGTAGAACCATCCGGAAAATTGATTTTTCAAAGTTCATCTATTACCCAAGTGATGCATTGGGAAGAAAATGAATTGGCCGGCAAAAATTTATTCGAGCTCATTCATCCTGATGATTTTCCTCGGGTTATGGTGGAATTTAGAAAAATCATCGCACATCCTGGTTTGAGTCCTGTTTTACGTTTTCGAATCAAAGACAGAAATGGCGACTATTTGCACATAGAGGCGCGTGGAAATAATCAAATTCATAATCCGCATATAGGGGCACTTGTGGTCAATTCAAGAGAGATTGGAGAACTGGTTAAAGCCGAAAAAAACCTCCATGATTCGGAAGAGCGAGCGAAAGTGCTTAGTAAGTATTACGAATCCATTGTTGAAAGCAAGTCGTTCTTTGTGGTCAAGTTCAACGCTCAAGGTCAGATTACATTTAGCAATACCCATTACAAAACCTCTTTCGGAAGGGGAGCTTCTGATCATCTTTCGATTTTTGACGGCTTGGTGAAAGAAGATGTCAAAAGTCTTTCTGAATTACTGATGGATTGCAATGAGTTCACTTTGAGTGAGTTTATTATTAAACGCACAAATTATGATGAAAGTAATGTTTCTGTGAAGTGGGAGTTTTCGGCAACACGCAATGAAACAGGGCAAATTATCGAATATCAAGGCGTAGGATTTGACATCACCGAACAAATAGATTCGCTTCGTGAATCAAAAAGGTTATTGGAAATTACAACTGTGCAAAACAGCAAATTGAGAAGTTTTGCCCATATTATCTCACACAATATTCGAAATCACAGCGCTAACCTGAGTGGTTTGGTAGAATTGCTCATGGATACGGAAAGTGAAGAAGAACAAGGGGCTTTCACACAGCTAATCAAAACGAGTGCAGATAATCTTGAAAAGACGATTTTAGATCTCAATAAAATTATCGCGATCAATCAAGAGGCCGGTGTGCCTCGGGAAATGCGCAACTTACGATCTGAGATTTACAAGACGATCGAAATTTTTAGTCTCAAAATTCTCAAACTAAATGTTGAAATGAAAATTGAGGTAAATCCTCAGATTCAAGTGCGTGTTGTCTCTTCGTTTTTAGATAGTATCCTGCTTAATCTTATTGATAATGCTTTCAAGTATCGAAAAGGAGATCGACCACTGATTTTGGAATTTACCGCTGATGAAGATGATGATTATATTATTTTGAAAATATCGGACAATGGTGTAGGCGTGGATCTGGATCAACATGGAGGAAAGATTTTTGGCTTGTACAAAACTTTCCATGGCAATAAAGACGCGCGCGGAATGGGTCTCTTTATCGTCAAATCTCAAGTCGAAGATATGGGCGGAAAAATTGAAGTGTCTAGCGTGGTTGGTGAAGGAACGACGTTTACAGTTTTCTTCAAAAAAGGTGTTTTTTAATTAGCGGAAAGTGAGCGTGCTCGAAATGTTCAATCGAGTTTTCCCGTAGACAAATTCTGATTTTACCGTATGGGATATAGGCCAGGTTGTTTTTGTATCCATGATATATTCTTCATCAGTTTTCATATTGATTTCAGATGCCTTGAGACCTTTGAATTCATCAAGTTTGCTCAACGTATTGAACAAATCGGTTCGGTCATATTCTGATTTCACGAAAACATGCATTTGTCGGTTTTCGCCTTTTACTCCGCGAATTTTCATCGTTCCGTCGAAGGTTTCTTCTTCGATGCCGGCGATCATTTCAAGTGGAGTAAATTCGACAGCGTAGGTAATTTCTCCCCCGACTATAAATCCATGCGAATAAACCTCCAATAACGTATTGGCTGAGTTAATGGCATATTGCATCAATCGCGGACGTTGTAGGTCGGTTAAAAAATTTAGTATCTTGATTATACTGTCTTGTTTTGGTTGTTCTACATGTTGCTCTGCACAAATACGTATCACGATTTTGTCTACAGCGGCACGCACTCCAGCCATCATTTCATCTGCATTCAGCAATTCTGTGGCGAGACCGGTCGATTTGTCGATTTTTAATTGGCAATGCAACGATTGCATCGATTCCTCTACTTCAGCGTACAGATTTTTTAGTTCATTCAATTCCTCCACCTCTTTCACCTCTTGCTTTTTCTTATTGATGTAATTGCGTGATCCTCCTGTGCGCATAACGTAGTCCATCGTGTAGGTTTCCACCGTGTCAATAACCGTCATGGTGTAATAGGTCGTTTCCACGTATTCTCCGGTGTACTTTCCATTCTCATATACCTTGGTCATGTTTTCTTCTTTGACACTGCGCGACTCATTCAGCTTCCATTTCGGAAGAATGCGCATTTCGCTTTGTGCCCATGATGTCAAGACAAACGCCACGAACGAAGCAAAGAAAAGAGAAAGTTTAAGGCGCATGAATTATTTAATAAGCAAGCCGGTTAACGTTTTGCCGAAGGAGTAAATGTCTTCAAAGCGATTATACAAAGGCACAGGCGCAAGGCGGATCACATTCGGTTCTCGCCAATCGACTACTACACCCTGTGCAGCAAGGTCTTTGACCAATTGCTTTGTAGCGCCCGGAACGATTACAGACAATTGACATCCGCGTTCTGTCGGTACAGTGGGTGTGATTATTTGAAGTTGAACACCTGTGGTGAGCGCAGTTTCTTGGAAAATGAACTCGAGATAGGCCGTGAGGTTGAGCGATTTTTCACGAAGCGCATTCATACCTGCTTCGCTGAAAATATCGAGCGCTGCTTTGTGCGCGGCCATACTCAGCACCGGGGCGTTGCTCATTTGCCAAGCTTCGGCAGATTCAATCGGATCGAATCCGGGCTGCATTTGAAAGCGGGTTTCTTTGTTGTGACCCCACCAACCGGCTAGTCGCACGAGATCTTTGTTGGCATGGTGCTTTTTATGGACGAAGACGCCACTTACGCCGCCAGGACCGCTATTGAGGTACTTGTATGAGCACCAGCAGGCAAAATCAACCTCTTGATCGTGCAAGTAGAGCGGAACATTGCCGGCTGCATGGGCGAGGTCAAAGCCAACGTGTGCCCCAACACTATGCCCGGCAGAAGTGATTGTGCTGATTTCGAAAAATTGACCAGTAAAGTAATTCACTGCCCCAAAGCAGACCATGGCGAGTTCATCACCGAGTTCATGAATTTTAGCCACAATATCTTCTGTGCGCAGCGTCAACTCACCATGTCGAGGTTGCATTTCTACCAAAACGTCTGCTGGATCGAGACCGTGCAAACGCGCCTGAGATTCGAATGCGTAATGATCACTGGGAAATGGCTTGGTTTCGAATAAAATTTTTCGGCGTTTTCCGGCAGGGCGGTAAAAACTGATCAGCATGAGGTGCAAATTCACCGTCAATTGATTCATGACCACAACTTCTTCAGGAAGTCCGCCCACAATTTTAGCGCTACCCTCCGCAAACATTTCATGATAGTTGTACCAAGGGCGTCGCGCCATGAAATGACCTTCAACACCGTAGCGTGCCCAATCTTCAAGTTCTTGATTTACAGAATCGCGTGTTGCTTTTGGCTGTAAGCCAAGCGAATTGCCGGTGAAATACAACACATCGGTGCTGTTGTGTTGTGGAAAAATAAAACGATCTCGGTATCCGGCCAAACGATCGGATTGATCTAAAGATTGAGCAAATTCAAGTGAATTTTCGAAGGCCATAGTTAAAGGTAAATGGAAAAGCTAAGTTAATACCGAATTATCTTTGTCCCCTAATTCAATTACCGTGAAAAGAACGAATTCAGAGATACTGTTTGAGAAAGCAAAGACCTATTTCCCCGGAGGGGTTAATTCTCCTGTACGTGCCTTCAAATCTGTAGGGGGCACACCTTTGTTTTTTGCAAAAGGGGCAGGTGCATATGTTTGGGATGAAGATGGAAACAAGTTTCTTGACTTCTGTTGCTCTTGGGGACCACTTATCCTAGGACACGCTCACCCCGATGTGGTGAGCGCTGTTCAACACCAAGTAGCGTTGGGAAGCAGTTTTGGTGCACCCACCAAGTTGGAAAATGAATTGGCCGATCTCATATTATCCAATCATCCCTATGTCGAAAAAATTCGTTTCGTGAGCAGTGGAACAGAAGCGGCTATGAGTGCAATTCGATTGGCGCGTGGCTATACCGGACGCGACAAAATCATCAAATTCGAAGGTTGCTATCATGGACACGTGGATGCCTTGCTGGTAAAGGCGGGCAGCGGATTGGCTACATTGGGAACATCAAGTTCTGCGGGCATTCCGGAAGCCTATGTCAAAGAGACCATTGTACTTCCGTTAAATGATAAAGCGGCATTGGATGAGGCCATAAAACAATACAAAGATCAAATCGCTGTCATTGCGATTGAGCCGATACCTGCAAATAACGGACTTTTGCTACAAGAAGGCGATTTCTTGAAATACCTTCGTGAAGTGTGCACCCGAGAAGGTATTGTCTTGTTGTTTGACGAAGTGATTTCTGGTTTCCGTGTTGGGTTTACCGGAGCATCGGGTTATTACGGAATCAAGCCAGATGTAATTGCATTTGGAAAAATTATCGGAGGAGGAATGCCCGTTGGTGCTTATGCGAGCAGCGCAGAAATCATGAGCAAAGTTGCTCCAGATGGCCCCGTATATCAAGCGGGAACACTTTCCGGAAATCCAGTAGCCATGGCAGCGGGCATTGCACAATTGCGCAATTGCTTGAAACCGGGCTTCTATGAAGCATTAAAACAAAAAACAGAAACCTTCGTCGGCGATATAATGAACCACGTTCGTGAGAAAGGGTATAAATTCAATATGTTCAATGTGGGTTCTATTTTTTGGGTATCGTTTTCGGAGAAAAAATCCATCCGTCGCATGGATGAAATTGACGGTGACGGCATGAAACTCTTCTCACCTTTTCACCATGCATTATTGGAGAAAGGTGTTTACCTCGGCCCGAGTGGTTATGAGGTGGGATTCGTTTCAGAGGCGCATACAATTGAAGACTTGAAGTATGCAGCCGAGGCGATGAAAGCAGCGTTAGATGAAGTGTTTTCCAAGTAAATAGAATATAAAATACACCACATACGCTCCATCGACGATGTAGGTGTTGGCTTTGTTTTTTTGAATGAAATAATCGATAAAAAGCATATAAATCGCTGCTCCTAAAAGGGCGGCGATTTCTTTTGATATAGCAAATTGATTGAAATATTGCATCACGCCAATGAGCAGTATCGAAGAAATGCCCAAGCGTGTAGTTTTGCGCAATCCCCAATTCGCAGCTAAGGATTTTATATCCCCTTCCGCGGCTGCATCTTTTAGGTCATAATAGAGCGATAGGAATAATGTCAGTGTCCAAAAACCAAGGATCGTTATAAAAACCGAATATTCATTCGGTTCAAACCGAACGCCTTGATAATGCGCAAGTACACACACATTTAAGGTCCATGCAGTGGCAATAGATATCGGTTTTAGCCAGGTAGAAGCGCGAAGTGATAGACGCTGCGGCTGAAAATACAATAAGGTAAACATGCTGTTGACTAAAAAAATCCACCACAGTCCTTCGTCGATTTCGAATAAACACATGATGGAGCCGACAATACTGATGACCGAAGTCCATTCAAATAAACGTGTATAGAAACGAGAAAGCGGAATTTCTTGTTTTCTCAAAAACAAATAGCCTCCTGTAGTAGAGAAAAAATTGAAGGCAATGATGTATGGAACGGATGTAAAAAGTGACGCGAGTCCTGCTGCGCAAAGTCCTAAAAAAAGGGATGAGAAGAATGCTTCGCGATGGGTCATTTTAAAATAAAATACAAGGCCACACCGGCCGCCGAACCGATCATGCCACTGCCAAAGGCTTTCACGATCTTGCGCGTCCGCGCCGGAGGTTCATAGCCATCGGCGTAGATGTCGTTGTATTTGTAATTTTTATTGGTCATCGTTTTCTCTCGAATCTTCACCTTGCCAATCAATTGTGTTAACGTATAAACTAAAGGCGGCCCCACGGCTGTGAAGTAACCGTCTTTGCCAACAAATGCAATAGTAAAACATACACCAAATCCGATAGCTGAAATGTGATGGGCCTTGAAATTGGCGCGAGCATCATGCTGCCCCGCAAGGTAGGCGCGCATTTCAGGAACATTGTATATGTCTCCAAACATCGTGTCTTGGACATAAATAATTTTCTCCGCAGAATCTTTTCGTGTATAGCTGAAAATCTCGTTGCGATGGGCAATGCGATTTTTCACTTTGCCATTTCTCTTGGTCACGTTATAGCTTATCACGTAACCGGTGTCTGCCACGATTTGGCACTCTACTTCTTGTCCATTCATCAAGAGTACTTTGTCTTGACTGAAAGTAGGAATACTCAGTAAGGAGCAAAACAAGGCTATGAGAGAAAAACGCATACTTGGGTGTTTGATGTCAAACCTACGAAATTTTTATCGGACAGGCATGGCAACGGCAGCAACCGATACCGTTATTTGCGCCTTGGCCTTCAATGCATGAACGCACGCTTCGATTGTAGCACCTGTGGTAATGACATCGTCAACGAGAAGCACGTGTCGGTATGCGCGCAATTGTTTTTCGGAAACGTGAAAGATATCATTCACATTTCGCCACCGATCTACGCGCGATTTTTTGGTTTGCGTATCTGTATAGTGACGTCTTTTCAAAATGCTGGCGGAGTAGGGAATGGCCATCGATTCGCTCACGCCTATCGCAATCTCTTGCGCTTGATTGTAGCCGCGCTGTTGTTGTTTTTTGGGATGAAGCGGGACGGGCAAGATCAAATCAATTTCTTTCCAATCGCCCTGATGGCGGAGTTCGTTTCCAAGCAATCGTCCTAGTAACTTCCCCACTTCTTTATTGCCTTGATACTTGAGCTCGTGCACGAGTTTGTGGGTGAGTCCCTTTCGAGGCATGCGCAGAAAAGCGGTCACCATGCTGACATCTGCTCGCCCCCAAAAGAGTTTTTCTAATTTATTGTCACGATAGTGATGCACCGCGGCCCGAGGTAGTCGCATCACGCAATGAAGACACACTGCTTTTTCAAAGTGATGTAAAGGCCGATCACATCCTGCACAAAAGCGTGGAAAGAACAACTCAAAAAAAGCAGTCGGGAGAGTTTGCATAGCATTTGTTTTTCCATGCAAAGAGAAAAATCATTTTTGGTATATCCTATTCAGACTTATGCGTTGCCCCGCATCTTGTTGACTGCATTGGTTGTGGAATAGCCAACTGTCAATGGAATAACAATCACTTTTCCGCCGTATGCATTCACCTCTTTTGACCCAACCATGTATGTTTTTTTGTTGGGATCTGTTTCATTTGGATCGTAGTCGCCTCCTTTTACTAAAACATCGGGACAAATGTTTTCGATCAAATGAATGGGCGTTTCTTCTGAAAAAATAATGGTCGCTCCTACAGGTTTTAAAGCAGCCACAACGCGTGCTCGGGCCGTTTCATCGTGAATGGGGCGTTCCGGACCCTTATTCAATTTCCTCACCGACGCATCGTCATTGATGCCCACAATGAGAATATCGCCCAACGCACCGGCTTCTGTGAGATAATCGACATGGCCCACGTGTAAAATGTCAAACACACCATTGGTAAACACAATTTTTTTTCCGCTTTGTTTCCAAACGGCAACTTGTGTTTTTAATGTGTCGAGATCGGAATAATGCATTCAAATCAGGCTTGAGTCGGAGCGGGTTTGATTTTGCGTGAAGTAACGATAACAAAGCCAACTGCACCTACAGCGATTTCGAGAATTGTCTTTCCTACCCAAGATATCCAAGCAAAAGTGAGCCCAACGGTGCCGGAATAGCCCAAAACTTCAAAACTGATTTTAGACATAAAGTGATATGCACCAATGCCGCCTTGTGTTGGGATTAGCATACCCAGACTGCCACCCACCATAAAAAAGAGTGTATCACTCATGGTCATATTTTCGGTGATAGGAAGCGCATACATCATGCATTGGCTCATCATTAACCAACACACCCAAATACCAAGAGAAAGGATGATGAATAAAAATCGTTGGCGCAGTACAAATATTGCTCGGAGTCCCTTCCCGATGCCTTCAAGGAATCCGGCGATTTTGCCTATGAATGAAATGTGACTGAGTTTTTTTAATGCGAAATAAAGTACGAGTACTCCGGCAATGCCTAAGAAGGCCATGATGGCGAGGGTTTGACCTTTGCCTCCCGGGATCATATCAAATAAATTACCGAGTGCTTCGGCGTGAATCAATCCTGTCAATGAAATGACCATGATAAGAATGATCACATCCACCACACGTTCTAGAATCACCGTACCAACAAGTTTGTCTACGGGAATGTGTTCCGCACGGTTGAGCAAGCCGCACCGGGCTACTTCTCCGCTGCGGGGAATCAAATTGTTCATCAAATAACCAAAAGCCACCGAGTGAATATTGGTCCATTTGTCTGATCGATATCCAATGGGTTCCAAAATGATATTCCAGCGCAATCCACGCAAAATCATGGCGAGATAAGAAAAGCACATGGATAGGATAATCCAACCCCAGTGGGCATCACCAAGCGAATCTGTGATTTGTTTGGTGTCTACATCCTTAGACGCGTACCACAAAAGGGCAAGACCAATAACAAGAAATAGGATGTATGAGATAATTTTTTTCATCAGAATAGTTTACAGCTTATTGGTCGCTGTGTCTGGGAATATCACCCATGGCTTGAAATTCTTCGCTTCTTCAAAATCCATGGATGCATAAGAACAAACGATCACAATATCGCCAACAGCTACTCGTCTGGCGGCAGGCCCATTCAGGCATACCACACCGCTATTGCGGTCGCCGGTAATGATGTACGTTTCAAAGCGCTCTCCGTTGTTGCAATTCAGCACTTGCACTTTTTCTCCTTCAATCATATTGGCGGCTTCCATCATCACCGGATCGAGGGTGATGCTTCCGATATAATTTAGATCTGCCTCGGTCACTGTGACACGGTGGATCTTTGATTTCAAAACTTCTATATGCATGGCGTTGCAAATATACGTATTTGCTACGGGCAGATTGGCTAACTTTGAACTATGTCACAAAAGTTGATTTCGACCATGTTGGGGATTGCGCATCCGATAATTGTTGCCCCCATGTTTTTGATATCCAATGAAGAAATGGTGGTTCAAGCATTGGAGGGAGGTGCTACTGCCGCTTTTCCGGCATTGAATTACCGAACCGATGAGGAATTGAGAGCGGCTATTAGGGCCATCAAAAGTCGTCACAATGGGCCATTTGGGGTAAACCTCATCGTCAATAAATCCAATCCAAAAATGGAAACCCAACTCAATACCATTACAGAGTT
>JBMOFW010000024.1:0-20794 GCA_049318685.1 Flavobacteriales bacterium | reverse complement strand
TTTGGGCCGGGGAATAGATGCTTCATTTCGTTATAAAATAATTGATGCCGAGACTGGAAAAATTTATGCTTCGGAAGTCATTCCTTATGAGGTGCGGGATAATGTGGTTTGGGCTGACTTTGAGGGAGATTATGAATTGCTTTATCCAGGAGAATGGAAATGGCAATTGATTGGAAGCAAAGAGGATATGGTCAATCAAGAGGATCACGATGATCTCATGGCTTTATTCGAAGGACGAAAAGGTCCAGTTTCTGAAATGGAGCTACAACAGCAAATGATGAAGGAGATAGGGGAGAAGGTGGCCAAGGCTGTGAAGGACTTTAAGCCTTAAGCAAATTATCAAGCCTCAAGATGTGATCGAGCAGGGGAAAAGCATTGTCATTGGCCCATATGTAGTCGGCGTATTTCGTTTTTTCTTCATCTGACCATTGGGCGAGTAAGCGCTTTTCGATGTCTTCTGGCGTAAGTCCATCCCGCAGCGCGATGCGTTTAATTCGCTGTTCTAGCGGAGCTGTGATAAGAATAATCTTATCGCAGTCTTTGTGTCCACCCGATTCTATTAATAACGCAGCTTCTTTAAGAGTGTATGGGTATTTTCGTGTAGAAACTTTCCATTCATTATAGCGGTCTTGAACCCATGGATGAACCAAACCATTTATAAAAGAGCGATTTTCGTCAGACTGAAAAATTTTCTTGCGCATAAACTCGACATGCACTCCAGAAGGGGTGAGTAGGTGTTCGCCCCATCGATCAATAATCTGTTGACGAATGCCCTGATCTGTATAGGCTTGTTTGGCAATGAGATCAGCATAAAAAACAGGTACGCCCAAGATTTCAAAAACTCGAGCAACAGTGGATTTTCCACTGCCAATGCCACCTGTGATTCCAAGCCGGGTCATGTTGACACAAAGATGCGTTTAATTTCTGTGGAAGAATTACTTTTGCCACAAATTAACCTGCATGCACCTCATTGCTCCTTCCGTTCTATCGGCCGATTTTGGAAATCTCCAACGCGATATCGAAATGATTAACCGCTCAGAAGCGGATTGGTTTCATGTTGACGTAATGGATGGTGTTTTTGTCCCGAATATTTCGTTTGGCTTTCCGGTATTAAAAACACTGAAGAAGCATGCACAAAAGCCATTGGACGTGCATTTGATGATTGTTGATCCGGATCGCTATATTCAACAATTCAAAGAGGCTGGAGCAGATATTCTCACTGTGCACTATGAGGCGTGTACACATTTACATCGAACAATACAGGCCATTAAGGATGCTGGCATGAAAGCAGGCGTTTCTATCAATCCGCACACGCCTGTCTCTGTGCTCGAGGACATTATCTGTGATGTGGATTTAGTATTGATCATGTCGGTAAATCCCGGTTTTGGTGGACAGAAATTTATAGAACGTACATATTCTAAATTGCGATATTTAAAAGAAATCATCGCGGAGAACGAAGCCAGCTGTCTGGTGGAGGTGGACGGTGGGGTAACCGATGCCAATGCCGAAGCCCTTGTAAAGGCCGGAGCGGATGTCTTAGTGGCTGGTAACTATGTCTTTGGGAGCAATTCACCAGAGGACGCAATTGTTAGAATCAAACAGCTCTAATTGTTGATAACTTGTTCATAACACTGTCTTTTTGTACTTAAAATTTAAGTAGATTTTTCTATTTGTACTCGGTCTAAATAAGGCGTCATTGCTTTGTGAATCAATGAGTTTAAGT
Organism: Flavobacteriales bacterium; assembly: GCA_049318685.1. Lineage (GTDB taxonomy): Bacteria > Bacteroidota > Bacteroidia > Flavobacteriales_D > Sanyastnellaceae > JAIXWP01. Next base: position 19,071 of record JBMOFW010000024.1, on the reverse strand, counting down.
TGTCTTGTTTTGCGTCTAAATACCTGAATGTATCGACGAAACATCATTAATTGTCGATAAAATTGCACAAATGACATATTTAGGGGTATATTTGCCTGACTAAAGTGCCTAAACCGCACCTAGTTACCAGAACAAATTTTAATACTAACCAAACTTTAATCAGATGACAAACCTCTACTCGTCATGGGGTTCGTGCTTAAAAACGCGTCAAATTTTAAGCACTATTCTCTTTACCTTTTCATTGTGTTGTTTTTCTGTGATGGCCTCTGCGCAATCGTATGCGGGCTCAATTGCAGGTGAAAGCGGCATGACCAACTCTAGCTATGCTCTCGGAGCGGCTGATGGAAATGGCGCTCAATTCTATGAAAATGGTGACGTGCTCACCCTTTTGTTAGATGCTACCGTTCCAGCGGGTTCTCCGTATTACATTACATGGAGAAAACGCACAGGAGAAGCAGGAAATGCTCGTCCAGTTGTCCGTGAATCAGTTAATGGCGGAAGCTATACTGAAAACAGCAGCTTGACACAAAGCAGCAGTACTTCGTTTGTAACCATCGCTTACACTGCTGGTTGCGACATCAACTACATTCAGATTACTAAGAACTCTTCAGTTCCGGCGGATTTTGAAGTTGATGCAATCACAACTTTACAGTATGATGATTGTGCGGCCACCATCGGTGGATGCACCATGATCGGTTATGAAGGAAGCGGTACTCGCATTTTCTGGATTCCGGCTTTCGGTACAGATTTCAAACCAAGCGGAAGCATCGGTTTGTCATTGACCAAATATGCAGATGGTTCTGCACACATGTCTGGTATCGTTGAGCGCATTAGCGACTCATCAAAAAAGTTTGTTGTGAAATTGTGGTTTAATAATGGTTCTGATTACTCAAGCTGGATTTCTCAAGGCAATATTGCTCACAGTCCAAATTTGGGAGATGAAGCCAGCTGGTATTTCTTCGATTTTGATATGTCTAAATCGAACCAACTTTTAGGTATTGAAGGGCAAGAGTCGACGAGATTGAATCTCTTCCCTCAAGTATCAAGCGGTTCGGCTGATATGAACAACTTGAATTCCTTGACGCAGTCAAGTTTGTCTGGTTCTAATTTTCAATATGGTTATCAACTCGGGCAGGGCGCCAATGCTTTAAATAGCAACTTTGGTTCTTCTGCTTGGTTCGTTTATAATGGTACAGCTTCAGGTAATGGTGATATCAATTCAAACTTGACCGAATGCTGGGACAACAACGTTTGTAATAACGTGACAAGCGGCGGAACAATTGGAAGCAACCAATCTGGTGTAGCACCATTTGATCCTGCTGTTATTACCAGTATCTCGTTGCCATCAGGTGGAACAGGTACTACTGAATATATGTGGTTATACAAAAATGCTTCTACAGGTTGGAACTTGGTTCAAATCGATGGAGCAGATCAATCTTCTTATGATCCAGGTTCAATTTGTGAAACTACTACATATAGAAGATGTGCTAAAAAAGTGAACTGTACTTCTTGGGATGGTGAATCAAATGATGTAACCATTACGGTTACTGGCAACTGCAATACATGTAATAACGTAACTTCAGGTGGAACTATTGGTTCTAACCAAAGTGGCTGTTCGCCTTTTGATCCTTCAGCAATCACCAACGTGGCTTGGCCAACCGGTGGTTCTGGAAATATTCAATACATGTGGTTATACAAAAACGCTTCAACTTCATGGAATTTGGTTGAGGTTGTTGGCGCAACAGCCGCTTCTTATGATCCTGGTGCTTTGACTGAAACAACTACTTTCCGTCGTTGTGCTCGTCGCGAAAACTGTACTTCTTGGAATGGTGAATCAAATGATGTAACCATTACAGTGAATGCATGCTGCGACAACATTACAAATGGTGGTGAAATTGGCTACAACCAATCTGGTTGCGCTCCTTATGATCCAACTGCTTTCGTAAGTATTAACTTGCCAAGTGGTGGTTCAGGTACCATCGAATATCTTTGGATGTTTAAAAATGCATCGACCGGATGGAACTTCTGGACCATCAGCGGAGCGAACGGCGCTACATACGATGCGGGTCCGCTTTCTGAAACAACCTATTTCCGTCGTTGTGCTCGCCGCTCAGGTTGCAACACTTGGGATGGTGAATCCAATGATGTCATCATTACAATTATCACAGACAATATCGCGCCAACGTTTACTAACGTTCCAGCGGATGCTACTGTTGAGTGCGCGGCCGGTATTCCTGCCGTAGTTACACCAACGGTTACAGATAATATAGATACCAACCCAACGATCACCTTCAGCTCAGACACGATCGTAAATGGTATGTCAAGCTACATGTGCGATGTGACCGATGCTGATGCACATACCTTATATATATCTGGTCAAGTGCTCAGTTCTTTGGGATTAACCAATCCAAACTTTACTTCTGTGACTCCAGGTCAATTGGAATTGTTTGCTGATGGAAGTCTCAAAATGACCGGTATTGTTCAAAGCGTTCAAAATTCAAATAAGAAATTTGAATATACCGCTTGGTTCAAATCACAACGTAGTTATGATGAATGGCATTCTATTCCAAATGCCAACACAGCGAGCGGTTTCCGTGAAGCAAAATTGGAAGCTGGAACAAGTGTCAATATCACTAACGAATACTTGGATTGGTCATACTTCGAACAAGATGCTTCTAAACCAAACACATTGGTAGGTTTGGGTAGCCTTGCAGGTACAAATTTGACAATGAGTCACTATCCATTGGATTACCAATTTGGTGGTCAATTGGGTGACAAAGCAAGCTTGCAAAGCACAGGTCAAGGTTTCTCAGCTTGGCTCTGGATCACGGGTTCTGTTAACGGCAACAACGTCGCTTCTCAAGGCGATTTCAATGTTGACTTGAATGGCTGTCAAGAAATTACAACCACGATTTCAAGTCAAAATTGTGAAGTAACCGATGCAGACGAGCATACTTTGTGGGTTTCTTCTGCGGTAGCGAATGCATTGGGTCTTACCAATCCAAACTTCACTAGTGTTGCTCCTGGTGTATTTGAAACTTTCCCTGATGGAAGTCTCAAAATGACTGGTATCGTACAAAGTGTTCAAAATGCAAATAAGAAATTTGAATATACTGCTTGGTTTAAGTCTAAGCGCTCTTGGAATGAATGGCATTCTATTCCTAACTCCAATACTGGTAGCGGTTTCCGTGAAGCGAAATTGGATGCAGGAACAAGTGTAAATATCACAGACGAGTATTTGGATTGGTATTACTACGAGCAAGATGCTTCTAAACCAAACGAACTGGTTGGTTTGGGTGACTTGGCTGGTGTTAACTTGACCATTAGTCACTTCCCATTGGATTATCAATTTGGTGGTCAATTGGGTGACAAGGGTAGCTTGCAAAGCACCGGCTACGGTTTCTCTGCTTGGATTTGGATCACAGGAACTTACAATGGTGTGAATATCGCTGCTCAAGGAGACTTCAACGTAGATCTTAACAACTGCGAAGAGACAACGACCGAGTTGAACTGTTCTTCAGAATACCAAATTATTCGTCGTTGGACTGCATCAGATGATTGCGGTAACCAATCAACAGCGACTCAGACAATCACTGTAACTGGTGACACTGAGGCACCTGTGTTGACCAACTTGCCTTCTGAATATCCTGTGGCTTGTGGTGAATTGCCTTCTTCAAACGACTTCAACGTTTCTGCTGCGGACAACTGCGATAATGATGTTACAGTAACTGTATCTTATGTAGATAATGGTTCAACTGAAGGTTGCAACTATTCTCGCACTTTCACATGGGTGGCTACAGATGATTGTGGCAACATGACTTCTGAGTCACGCACATTCCATACGCAAGACAATGAAGCGCCAACTTTTGACAACCTTCCGGAAAATCAAAGTGTAGCTTGTGGTACATTGCCAACGATCGAATCATTGAACGTAACTGCATCTGACAACTGCGACGAGGCGGTTGTTGTTACTGGTTCTTTCTCTGACTCTGGTTCAGGTTGTAACTACACGCGTACTTTCACATGGGTAGCAACGGATGATTGTGGTAACGATGTTACTGCGACCCGCACATTTACAATCTATGACAACGTAGATCCAGTATTTACACAAGTGCCTTCTGCTACTTCTGTGGATTGCGGTATGGTTCCAGATCCGAGCAACTTCGTTGTAATGGCTACCGACAACTGCGATGGTAACGTTGATATTACTTCTTCTTATGTTGATGCCGGTACAGGTTGCAACATGACACGCACCATCACTTGGACTGCAACAGATGATTGCGGAAACGATGTTTCTGTGACTGTTGTATTCACTATCGCTGATTCTTCTGCTCCTGTTCTTGTAAACGTTCCTGCGAATACTTCTGTAGAATGCGGAACGGATATCGCTAGTTTGATGCTCGAAGCAATTGATAACTGCGATCAAGATGTATACGTGACTGTTCAAGCGAACACTGTAGCTAATCCAAACGGATGTGGCTACATCTTCACACGCACTTGGACAGCAACTGATGATTGCGGCAATCAATCAACAGCGACTCAATCAATTTCTATTATCGATACAACTAGCCCAACCATCGTAACCGAACCACAAGATGCTACTTACACTTGTGAAGAAGTTATCCCAATGCAAGAGCCAACTTTCGCAGATGTATGTGACGCTAGCTTGAACGTAACTTTCAATACGTATAATGTATCTTCAGGTTGTACTTATGATGTAGTACGTGAATGGACTGCAACTGATGACTGTGGAAACAGTGTAGTAGCTACACAAGTGCTTCACATCATTGATGAAACAGCGCCTGTTATTTATAACGTACCAGCCGAAACAACTGTTTCTTGCGGCACAATTACAGCACCTTCAACTTCAGTTTATGCAGTTGATGCCTGTGATACTAATGTAGATGTAAGCTTCAGCGAAACAACGAATTTATTCGCTTGCGGTTATGATATTATTCGCACTTGGACGGCAACAGATGATTGTGGAAATACTGCTTCTGCCTCACAAATCGTTCACGTTGAAGACAATACGAATCCAATGATCTTCGGTGTTCCTGCTGATGCTGTGGTTTCTTGTGATAACGTACCCGCTCCGGCTACTTCTGTTTATGCTACTGACAACTGTGATTCTTCAGTAAACGTAGTATTTGCAGAATCTACTGAAAACGGTCCAGTTCTCGATGGTGTAAATGCTTGTGGATACACCATCTACCGTCGTTGGGTAGCTACAGACGATTGTGGAAATCAATCAGAAGCTTTGCAAGTCATCATTGTTCAAGACTTGGTTGCTCCGATTCTTTATAATATTCCAGCAAACACAACAGCAGAATGCGGAAGTATTCCTGCTGCTCCTACAAATATTTATGCTACTGATAACTGCTTCACCGGAAACATGAATATTGTTCTCAGCGAGAATATGATTCCGATGAACGCTTGTACATATCAATTGGTGCGCACTTGGACTGTTGCTGACAACTGTCTCAATTATGCAACTGCTCAACAAGTAATCACTATTACAGACAATACAGCTCCTGTATTCGTTAATGCTCCTGCAAACACAACAGTGTCTTGCAACGAGGTTCCCGCTTTGATTAACATCGAAGCAACTGATGCTTGTGACCAAGATGTGACCGTAGATTCTTTTGAAATGGTAGGTACTGGTTGTCCGTATGTAATTACCCGTACTTGGGTAGCTACAGACGAATGTGGCAACGTGGCTGTTCACACTCAAATGATCACCGTAGTTGATGAAACTGCCCCTTATGTAGTTTCAGTTCCTGAAGATGTGACAGTCGAGTGCAATACTCCTCTTCCTACAGATATGCCAGTATTTGGTGACAACTGTGATACTCAAGTAGATGTTACAGCAATTAGCGGTATCGCTAACCAATCTGATTGCGGTTATGATGTTCAAAAATCATGGACTGCTTCAGACAACTGCGGTAATCAAACCACAGTTAGCCAAACTATCCATGTGCTCGACACAACTGCTCCAGTATTCGTAACAGTTCCTGCCAATGAAACTGTTTCATGCGATGCAATCCCTGCGGTTGTAATGGCTACTGCTACTGACAACTGTTCAACTGCAACAGTGACTGTTTCTGAAATAGCAACACAAGGTTGTCCTTACACTATAACTCGCACATTCACTGCTACTGACCTTTGTGGAAATGCTTCAACAGCAACACAAGTGTTAACTGTGATCGACAATGTGAATCCAGTAATTCACAACGTTCCAATGGGAATCACTGTAGAATGTGGTGATGAAATTGGTTCTGCTCTTGGTGTTTATGCTACTGATAATTGCGACAATGATGTAACACTTACACTCGTTGAAGAAACCGGAAGCGGATTCTGCACGCATTATGTAATCCGTACTTGGACTGCTGTGGATAATTGTGGTAACTCATCAACTGCAACACAAACAATTACATTGGTTGACACGACTGACCCAATATTGGTTGGTGTTCCTGCTGATGTGACAGTTGAATGTAATGCAATTCCTGCTGTAGCAAACGTTTCTGCGACAGACAACTGTTCAGAAGATTTGAGTGTTGGTTTCATCGAAACTACCATGGACCAAGAGTGTGGATATTTGTTGATCCGCACTTGGACTGTGCACGATGATTGCAACAACACTACTTCATCTACACAAGTAATCACCGTTACTGATACTACTGCTCCATTTGTAACTTACGTTCCATCTTCAATCAACGTTGAATGTGACGCTCAAGTTCCTTATGTGGCTGCTACTTTCGGTGACATTTGTGATGAAAACGTATCTGTATCGTATAGCGATGTAGAAGTTGCTAACGGATGTTCTTATGATATCGTGCGCACTTGGACGGCAACAGATGATTGTGGAAACACAGCGACTGCAGAACAAGTGATTCATATTGTAGATACTACCGCTCCTGTATTTGTTAGCGTTCCAGCTGATATGACAGTTGAGTGTGATAACGTTCCTGCATTCGAAGAAGCAACAGCTACTGATAATTGCTCTGATGTAACCATCACATATAGCGAAACTTCAGAACCAGCTGAAATCATGATGGGAATGCCTTGCGGTGAAATCATTACACGCACTTGGACCGCTACTGACGTATGTGGAAATGAGTCTACCGCTACCCAAGTTGTAACTATTGTAGATACTACAGCGCCTGAGCTCGTAGGTGTTCCTGCAAACATTACAGTAGAATGTGATGAAATTCCTGCTCCTCCTGTAGTTAGCGCAGTAGACAACTGCGACACTTTCCCAATGGAAGTGGTAATGACTCAAAACATCCTTCCAGGCAACGGTTGTACGTATACAATTGTTCGCACATGGACTGTTGAAGATAATTGTTGGAACTATAACTCAGCTTCTCAATTGATCACTGTAATTGACACTACCGCTCCGGTATTGTCGGGTCAAGATAGCGAGTTGACTTTGGAGTGCAATGTATTGCCTTCTGTAATTGCGCCAACAGCTGAAGACAACTGTGACGAAAACGTTGAAGTAGTGTTCTCTTCTACATCTACTCCGGGTGCTTGCGAAAATAGTTGGACGGAAGTATATACTTGGACTGCGACTGACAACTGTGGCAATAGCGCAGAACGTCACTTGACCTTCCATTTTGAAGATACAACTGCACCTTATTTCACTTCAGTTCCTGAGAATCAGACTGTGGAATGTGACAACGTTCCTGCTCCATTCAACGCAATGGCTGCTGACAACTGTGATGATAACGTAGCCGTGACTTTCTCTGAAGAGTTGACTTCTGGTTGCCCATATACAATTACGCGTACTTGGGTTGCTGCAGACAACTGTGGAAATACAGCTGAATACATACAAACTTTGACAGTTGTTGACACTACTTCTCCTGTATTGGTGAATGTGCCAGCTGATGTTACTATTGAATGTACTGAAATGTTGCCAGTTGCTTTTGTAACAGCTACAGACAACTGTGATGACGAAATGAACGTAACCATGACATCAGAAACGGTTGATATGGAATGTGGTCATCAAGTGATTCGCACTTGGTCTGTAACAGACGATTGTGGAAACACTTCTACTGCATCTCAAACTGTAACAGTTACGGATACTACTGCTCCTTACATTGTTTCTTCTCCTGCTGCTTCAGTAACCATCGAATGTGATGAAACTGAGCCAACAGACGCTCCAGAATTTGGTGACGCTTGTGATACTGATCTGAGCATCTTCGCTATCAGCGGAATTAATAACGTAAGTGATTGTGGTTATGATATTGAAAAATCATGGACGGCTACAGACGATTGCGGTAATTCAGTTTCTTTCTCACGTGTAATCCACGTTGTAGATACAACTGCACCGGTATTCACATCTTCTGCTGCTGATGCAACAGTTGAGTGTTCTAACATCCCAGCTGCTGCTGAGATGACAGCTACTGACAACTGCTCTGAAGTTTCTATCTCAGTGAATGATCAAGTTTTGAATCTTACAGATTGCACTTACACTATTGAGCGCACTTGGACTGCTACAGATGCTTGTGGTAATGCTTCTACCTACACTCAGGAATTGAGCGTTGTAGATACTACCGCACCAGAATTTGTGAATGTTCCTGCTAGCGAAACAGTGTCTTGTGATGCTGTTCCAGCTGCTCCTTATGTATATGCTACTGACAACTGTGATGCTCAAGTAGCTGTTTCTTTGAATGAAGAAACTTCGGGTACTTGTCCTTACACCATCACACGTACTTGGACTGCTGTTGACAATTGTGGTAACACGACTGTCGCTACTCAAGTAGTAACAGTAGTGGATGAAATCGCTCCTGTACTTTTCAACGTGCCTGCTGATGTAACTATCGAATGCACTGAAACTGTTGCTGAAGCAAACGTAATTGCAACGGACAACTGCACTGAAGAGATCATCGTTTCCCTTGATGCGGTAACAGAGGAGTCTGAATGTGGTGCCGTTATGACACGCACTTGGACTGCTGAAGACGCTTGTGGAAACACCACTGTTGCTGTTCAAGTTATTACTATCGTTGATACACACGCTCCATACGTTGTTTCTGCTCCAGCAGCCGAATTGACTGTTGAATGTAGCGATGAGGTTCCATTTGTAGCTCCAGAATTTGGTGACGCTTGTGATGAAGAAGTTGAAGTAAGCTATATCAGCGGTTTCAACAATATCAGCGCTTGCGGATACGACATCGAGCGTGTTTGGACTGCAGTAGATAATTGCGGAAATGAAGTTTCAGTTGCTCAAGTGATTCATGTAGTTGATACAACTGCACCTGTATTCACTTCAGTGGCTCAAAATATGACCGTAAACTGCGATCAAATTCCTGCTCCTGCGATGATGAATGCTTCTGATAACTGTTCTGGTGTTAACATCACGATGAACGAGGAAGTATCTGAAGGATGTCCTTATACTATTACGCGCACTTGGACGGCTATGGATGAGTGCGGAAATAGCACCAATTACGTTCAAGTATTGACTGTGATCGACGAAGTTGCTCCGGTTATCATGAACGTTCCAATGGGTATTACAGTAGAATGTGGCGACGAAGCTGCAGCTGCTCAAGGTGTATATGCAATTGACAATTGTGACAACGATGTTACATTGACTTACACCGAAGTACCTGGAAGTGGCTACTGCACACACTATATGGTTCGCACTTGGACCGCTGTAGACAACTGTGGAAACACATCTACAGCTACTCAGACAATTACGTATATTGATACTACATCTCCTGTATTCGAAGGTGAAGACAGCGAGTTGACTCTTGAGTGCAACATGCAAGCTTCGATCATTGCTCCAATTGCCTCAGACGTATGTGATAGTGAAGTGGAAGTAACTATGGAGATGACGTCAACTCCAGGTGCTTGCGAAAACAGCTGGACTGAAGTGTACACATGGACGGCAACGGACGATTGTGGAAACACTGCTGTGCGCACATTGACTATTAACTATGTGGATACCACAGCACCAACATTTGATTATGTTCCTGCCTCTGCAACTGTTGAATGTGATGCTGTTCCTGCTGTTGTTATGGCTACTGCTTCAGACAACTGCGACGATGAAGTAACTGTTTCCGTTGAAGAAACAACCACTGAAGGTTGTCCTTATACTATTACGCGCACATTTACTGCGGTGGACAACTGTGGTAACATGAGCCAAGTTTCACAAGTATTGACTGTGGTTGATACAACCAACCCAGTACTCGTAGGTGTGCCAGCGGATGTAACCATCCTTTGCACAGACGACTTGCCTTCTTTCGATGTATCTGCTTATGACAACTGTGATCTCAACGTTGAGGTGACCATGAATGAATCAACTGAGTATTTCTCTTGCGGTCACGCGGTGACTCGCACTTGGACTGCTACAGATGCATGTGGTAATGTGTCAACGGGTACTCAAGTTATTAATGTGATCGATGTTGATGCACCAAGCGTGACTTCACAACCTGAGGCGGAAATCACAATATCTTGCGACCAGGAAGTTCCTTTCCAAGCTCCAGTGTTTAATGACCTCTGCAGTGGCATTGCCAACGTAGATTTCGATGAAGAGATCAATGGTGAACTTTCTTGCAGCTACGATATCGTTCGCACTTGGGTGGCTTATGACTATTGCCAAAATGCAACGGAAGTTGTCATCACCATCCATGTAGTGGATAACGTTGATCCAGTATTGGTAAACGTTCCTGCTGATGACGTTGTTGAATGCGATGCAGTTCCTGCTGCAGCTATTGTAACCGCTACAGACAACTGTGCTGATGACCTCACCGTATCATTGATTGAGAATGAAATTGCTCAAGATTGCGGTTACTTGCTCGTTCGCACTTGGACAGTGCATGATGAATGTGGAAACACAACGTCAGCTACTCAAGTATTGACAGTAGTAGACACTACGGCTCCTGAATTGACAGGTGAAGATGAAGTGCTGAACCTCGAGTGCAACATGCAAGCTTCAATCATCGCTCCAACGGCTATCGACAACTGTGATGCTGATGTAACGATCACTTCTGGTTTCGAAATTATCGAAGGTGCTTGCGAAAATAGTTGGACTGAAGTATACACTTGGACTGCTGCCGACAACTGTGGAAACACTGCTGTTCGCACGATCACTGTTAACTACATCGACAACACTGCTCCTGAGTTCTATAACGTTCCTGCTAGTGTAACAATCGAATGTGGTAATGAAATCCCAGGATTCAGTACTGCGATTGATGCAACTGATAACTGCGACACGGATGTTACTGTGACTACTTCCGAAGAAATGGTTGATCTCGCTTGTGGTTACCAATTGGTGCGCGAATATGTAGCAACAGACAACTGTGGCAACTCGACTGTAGTTTATCAAACAATCACGATTGTTGATACTACCGCTCCTGTATTCGATCAATCTGTAGAGAATATGAACGTAAACTGTTCTGATATCCCTGCAATACCAGTAATTACTGCTTCTGACGCTTGTGATAACAATGTTCAAATCACTTACGCTGAAGAAATGGGATCAGGATGCCCTTACAGCATCACGCGCACATGGACAGCTACAGACGACTGCGGAAATACTTCAGAGTTGACTCAAGTAATTTCTGTGACTGACGAAGTAGCTCCAGTGTTTGATTATGTTGCTCCATGGATCTCATTGTCTTGCGACGAAGTGGCTGCTTTCTTGCCAACTGCAACGGATAACTGCGATAATGATGTGACTGTAGAAATTATTGAAGAATTGTTGTTCTCTGGTAGCTGCATGGGTAACCTGCAACGTACATATGAAGCAACTGACAATTGTGGAAACACCGTAACTGCAATTCAGATCATTCAAGTGACTGACAATGTTGCTCCACAAATCTTCAATGTTCCTGCAGGTACCACAATCTACTGTGGTAGCGAGCTTCCTGCACTTCCAACCAATGTCTATGCAACAGACAACTGTTCTCCGGAAGTTGAATTGTTCTTCGAGCAAACGCAAACAAATGAATTCTGCCCTTACGACGTGATTCGTACTTGGACGGCTTTGGATATTTGTGGCAATGAAACGGTGGTGACTCAAGTGATTCACGTAACTGTTGAAGTTCCAACTATCGCTAGCTTCCAAACTTATCCAAATCCAGCAGAAGGAGACTTTACTTTTGAATTTAGCACACCAAAAGACGCAGTAGTTTACTCGGCGATCTATGATATGGCTGGAAAAGAAGTAATGGTGTTGATGAACGGTAATGCGGATGCAGGTCGATTGTACAAATTCACTGTAAACGGTGGTAAATTGGATACAGGCTCTTATACTGTGATGTTGAAAGTAGATGGTGAAATTATGCGTAGTCGCATGATCATCGCTGGCAAATAATCACTTATTACTTAGATAAATAATGGAAAGCCCCCGTACCGAAGGTACGGGGGCTTTTGCTTTATATTTGCGCCATGGATGAAGATCAACTCAACAGATTACGCCAACGATTGAACGAAATCCACCGCTGGCCGAGTATTTACATGTTCAAATTCATTCTCCCCAATGATGAAGAACGTGTAACCAGATTGAAAGTCATTTTTGGTGAAAGTGCCGAATTCAAATCCCGATTAAGCGCGAATGGCAATTATATAAGCGTGACAGTGAGAGAAATGATGCTGGAAGCAGATCAAATTTTTGAACGTTACACGTTGGCGGCCAAAATCGAAGGAATTATAAGCTTGTAAATTATGTCTACACTAGAATCTGTGAAAAATGCACTCTTGGTTACCTTAGTGATCATGCTCGTGTATGTGCTATACAAACGCATGATCAAAGTCCTCTATAGGGATAAGGTCATGAGCCAATACCCCTCCATCGGCAATCAATTGACTGTGGAAAATGATCACGGCGTGGTCACGGTGGAACTTTTCAACCCAACTCATCTGATCATTGAGGTGTTTGATAGTTCAAACAATGTGGCTGTCAAATTGGCTGAAGGTGAATTTAATCGCGGTGCACATCGCTTTAAATTCGAATTGAGTGCTCTGAAGCCTGGAAAATACTACTATAAAGTCACTTCACCTAATCAACAAAGCTCTCAATATTTCGATGTCTGATTCTCGCGCTTTGCGGATAGTATTTATGGGAACGCCTGAGTTCGCAGTGGCTTCATTGGATGCACTAATGGATTCTCGTCATCAAGTAGTAGGTGTTTTAACTATTGCCGATAAACCAGCCGGAAGGGGAAGACAAGTTCAAATGTCTGCGGTGAAGAATTATGCTGTCGAACATGGCCTTGCTGTGGCACAGCCCGAAAAGTTGCGCGATCCCGATTTTTTAAATCAATTAGCCATTTGGAATGCGGATCTATTTGTGGTAGTAGCGTTTCGTATGTTGCCCGAGGTGGTTTGGAATATGCCGCCGCTCGGAACGATTAATCTTCATGGATCCCTGTTGCCTAAGTATCGCGGCGCTGCCCCCATCAATTGGGCGGTTATTCATGGTGAAAAAGCAACAGGTGTTACAACGTTTTTTCTTCAGCATGAAATTGATACCGGAAAAGTCATCAAAAGGGCCACGCTCCCTATTGGCCCAGACGAGACAGCTGGGGAGTTGCATGACAGCATGATGGCCCTAGGAGCGTTCACTTTAAAGGAAACGGTTGATCTGATCGCTGATGGGAAAGCTGAAGCGGTGGCGCAAGAAATGCTCCAAGACAGCGGAGAAGAAGTATGTCATGCCCCCAAAATTTTTAAAGAGGATTGCAAAATCGATTGGTCGAAGTCGGGTGCTGAAATTCATAATTTCATTCGGGGATTGAGCCCCTATCCTACAGCATGGACCATGCTCGGGGATAAGTCGCTCAAGATATTCTTGGGAAATTTTATTCAAGGAAATCCGCAAACACCGGGTGAATATGTGACTGATCAAAAGTCAGTATTGAAGTTTGCCTGTGCAGACGGATGGTATGCCATCAAAGAATTGCAGTTTGAAGGCAAAAAACGCATGGGAGTCGAGGAATTCCTCCGCGGCTGGCGTCCTTAAAACTCCAGGGATAATTTTAAATTGATGCGTCGGCCGGTCAAATATGTTGGAATGCCGTATTGGCGGCCGTTTACATCTTCAATCCATTGATAATTGATCGTGTTGTTCACGCCAAGCAAATTGAATACTTCCAGTGAAATTATTCCTTTGTCTACTGTGCGATTAAAGAAATTATTGGACTTGCGTTTGAGAAATAAATCACGACTAAATCCGATATCGGTTCTAAAATAGGACTTGGTCCGGTAAACATCGTCAAAGCGATCACGAGAAGGAGGGCCGTAAGGCAATCCTGTTCCAAAAAACAAACTCAGCAAAACTTTGTATTCTTTGCGTCGAGGCATTTCATCCAAAAACAAAAGCGATAAACTGAAGCGTTGATCGCTCGGACGGTCCAAATATCCGGGATAAACAATGGTGCTGTCTACTGCTATTTGGTCGCGTGAATATCCCGGTTGAATTACCTGACCGTCTTCGTTGTAATAGATGTAATAGGAATCGTCATTCAAGTCTTCCGCTGTTTTCAACACAGACATGCGCAACCACGATTGCACACCATCAATAAATTCTCCATTGAGCATCAAGTCCGCACCGGTAGCATAGCCCTTAGCGTTATTTCTCGCATAATATCGTTGGCGCACATTCTCGACCTTATACGGTATCAAATTGTTCAATTGCTTATAATACATCTCTGCGATCATCTTGATCGGGCGATTTCTGAAATTGAAAATATAATCCGCTCCTACGATGAAGTGAATGCTTTGTTGAGCTTGAATATCCGGATTCACGGTGCCGTCAAATCCGCGCATTTCACGATAAAACGGTGGCTGATAGTAATAGCCTCCTGAAGCACTAAACACAATATCTTTTTTCACCGAGTCAACAACACCTTTCTTGCTAATTTTCTTTTTAAACCAATATGGTGTGTAAGAAAATTTTGCGCGCGGACTTATCACCGTTTGTTGGTTGTATGTCCAGTGATTAGCACGAACACCAAAGGTGGCATTGACAGTCGACTTATCGGTATCTTTTATTATCCAATTGTCTTGAATGAAAGCACTTATGCGTTGAGATTCTACTTCATTTTGCGCACGAATTTTATCTTGCAAATTGATAATTTGAAAAGGCTGTACCGATGGATCAATATAGCCAATGGAATCTTGCGGATGTGGTGTGGCAAATCCGGAAGAATCAATCAAGGTCCATTCACTCAATTGGTCTTTGATCAATTCCATTTGATAATCGGCACCCCATTGCACGTAGTGATTGCGATCGGAGAGGTCAATATAGCCTTTGTGAGAAAAGTTGAATACGCGCGCTTCCAAATCGTTGCGCGCATGATCTAAGTATGCTCCTACACCGCGATTCTTGGCCACTTCGGCGAATTCATCTGAACCCAAATCACGTTCCAATTCATCCAAACTGTAGGCGCCAAGGATATCATATCGCTCAAATTCATATGTCTGAAAAGCGCTGGCAGTAAAGCGAAGTTGAGAGAGTTCTGTCGGATTGTAACGGGCAGAAAAGGCGCCAAAGAAAGTCTCGAATTGCGTTTCCTCTTGACCATCGTAAAATACCGTGAGTCGAAGCGCTTCATTGATTGTTCCCACATCGGTCTGACGTGTTTGCGGAATGAAGTTGTATTGATTCTTCGAATAGTTTCCCAAGAAACTCAATTCCCAAGGACCATACTTTCCTTGCGGGCGATAAGTAATGTACGATTGTATATCAGTGTAACGAGGATCATATTCGGCTGTTACATCTAGGGAGTTCAATAAGTATGTATTGCGCTTGTAACGAATACCGGTGCTATGTGTCCACTTGCCACTATTTGATACATCCATGATGGTAAGATTGGCACCGAGCAAACTCATCATCGTTTTGACACGCATGGAATCAGGGCGGAGATATTTAATGTCAAGCACTGAGCTCATTTTGTCGCCATATTTGGCGTCAAATCCACCCGCACTAAAATTGATACTTTCCACCATATCGGCATTTGGGAAACTCAAACCTTCTTGTTCCCCTGCACGCACTAAAAAAGGACGATAAACCTGAATGTCATTGACGTAAACCAAGTTCTCATCAAAACTACCTCCACGCACACTATAGCTTGAACTCAACTCTGATGAGAAGTTAACCGGAGCTTGAAGGAGGTAACCTTCTATGCCACCTTGCGGATTGGGCAGGGGAGTGGGAAGATTCGGATTGATCCGAATGACTGAAACCGGACGTTTTTTATCGATAATTTCAAGCACGGCCGTTTCTCGAGTAGGATCGAAGTTGATGATCACTTCTTTTTCTTCTCCAGCCTCAACTCTAAATTTATATTCTTGAGTAATACCAACATAGCTTAACACCACTGCTATGTCGCGATTGGCGGGCACCAAAAGTTTAAAGCCTCCGTCACGATCAGATTGGGTATGCTTGCTTGAATCGCTTTTTACAACGATGTGCACACCGGGCACCGGATTTTTTTCTAAATCCAAAACGATTCCGCTGAGATATCCTGTTTGGGCGTGCAGCAGGACAGCGGTAAACAAAAAAACAATAAGGAAGAGGCCTTTTTTCATGGAGCGGTCAAAAGTACACTTAACTTTAAAAAAGGCAGAAAATTTTATTTAAAAAGAAAAAAGACTAATTGGGCTTCTTGGCCGCTCGCCGAGAACTGCGAATGAATTGACTCCAAGCTTCTTTACTTAGAATGTTTCCGCCGCTTTGAAATCCATTGTTGTAGCGAGCATCTAGGGTAGAAGTGGCTTGATTATAAGCGCGGTCACTAAAATCGGCCATCCCGTCCAAATCATTCAAAGAGGTGCTTTCGCGGTTGAATGCCATGTAGTTATCTCCTGGTAAATCCATAGCCAATATCTCTCTACGTAAATCTTGAGGCGCAGGGAAAGGTAAAATGTAAGCAGTGGGAAGTTCTACTGTATCTGTTTGCATCAATTGCACAATCGACATTTGATGACCGCTATTCCCGCTAGGGACAATGAAATACGAATTTTTTAGACCGGTACACTTGAATTGCAATGTATCTCCTTCTTCAACGGGAAGAGTGAAGTACCCATTTATATCACTGTAGGTTCCGCGATAATCGCGCGCTCTAAAAATACCTACAAAAGGAGCAGGGTAAAGGCTATCCGACACCATAACAACACCAGAAAGTTGAACCACTTTCGGTGCAGCCTTGGCGGTGGTGTCTTGCGATTGGGCAGAAGCCGACAACACACCAAAACCAATACATATGAGTAGGAGGTATCGAATCATTTACTAAACAAATATAGAAACATCTTGGTGCATTCGTTTGTAGTGACGGTTAAAATAGGTGAATTGTTACAAGTTCTTTTATATTTGCCTTTGCACGAATTTTTTTGAAAAACGTATGGAAGAGTTATTTGAAAGTGTAGAATGGTTGAAGGGACGTGGTATTGATAATGTTGAAGTCGGCATTATTCTCGGTACCGGCCTCGATGGTTTGGCAAAGCAGATCAAAATTGAAAAAGAGTTTAACTATAGTGTTATACCGCATTTTCCCATTGCTACGGTTGAGTTTCATTTTGGGAAATTGATATTCGGGACCTTAGGAGGCAAACGCGTTTTGGCATGCCAAGGTCGTTTTCACTTTTATGAAGGCTACGAAATGCATCAAGTGGTGATGCCGGTGCGTGTGATGAAATTATTGGGCGCGCAATATGTGCTTTTGTCCAACGCTGCAGGAGCGGTAAATTTAGATTACAAGAAAGGTGAATTGATGTTGCTCGATGATCATATCAATTTACAAAATGCCAATCCCTTGCGTGGTCAAAATCTCGATGATCTCGGACCGCGTTTTCCGGATATGTCTCGACCATATTGCACCAAACTCAATACGAAATTGATTGAATTGGCTGCTGCGAAAGGAACCAAATTGAATGTAGGAGTTTATGCCTCTGTTCCAGGTCCAAACCTCGAAACACGCGCCGAATACCGCATGCTGCGCATGCTAGGTGCCGACGCAGTGGGCATGTCTACAGTTCCTGAAGTCATAGCCTGCAATCACATGGCTTTGCCGTGTTGCTGCATTTCGGTATTGACAGACGAATGTGACCCAGACAATCTCAAACCGGCGGTAATTGAAGATATCATTGCCGTGGCGAAATCATCCGAAAGCGTCATGACCTCGCTTTACATTGAATTGATTGAGTCGTTGTAATTAGAAATACCGCTCTGCCGCTAATCGAAAGGTGGTGCAATGCGCGTCGACAATTTTTCGAATATCTTCGGAATAACCGCCGCCCATCGAACAAACTATGGGGATGCTATTGTTTTTTGCAATGTCAAAAACGAGAGCATCTCTTTTTTTACATCCTTCCGGAGTGACTTTCAAACGTCCCAATTTGTCGGTTTCCAGGATGTCTACACCGCATTGATAGAATAAAAAATCGGGTTGAAAAAGATCAAATGTCTGTTTGAGATGCGTGTCAAGAAGGGACAAATATTCCCGATCGCTAATGCCATCGGAAAGCGGAATGTCTAAGTCACTTTTTTCTTTGTGCAGTGGATAATTGTTGGCTCCGTGCATCGAGAAGGTGAACACATTTGGTTCATTGGAAAAAATAGCCGCAGTGCCATTGCCTTGATGTACATCCAAATCGATGATGAGGATTCGTGATTTGATGTGTTTGTCCAATAAGTATTGGGCGGCCAATGCTTGATCATTGAGCAAGCAGAAGCCTTCGCCTCTGTCCGCGTAAGCATGATGTGTTCCACCTGCCACGTTGAAACCTACACCAGTGCGCAATGCCGCCAACGCCGCATCCAACGTGCCTTGCATGATTATTTTTTCGCGCTGTATGAGTTGTTCAGAAAGAGGAAAACCCGTTTTTCGTTCTTCACTTTTATTGAGCGAAAGGGTCTCCAATTTTTTTAAATATTCTGGCGTATGCACGCTTGTAATGATGGAGGAAATCATCACCTCCGGCCGCAAAAAATCGGTTTCATAAAAAGTCCCTTCATAGAGGAGCTGCTCCGGAATCAACTCATACTTTAGCATCGGAAAACGATGTCCCTCAGGCAATGGATGCGCATAGATATCAGACCAAGCAATAAACCCCATACCGCAAAGATAG
>JBMOFW010000023.1:0-21800 GCA_049318685.1 Flavobacteriales bacterium | reverse complement strand
GATTGTGTCCAAATCGCTGAAGTACGTCATATTTTCTATCCGACCCGATCTCCAGAGAAAGTAGCCTTGAGCAGCGACACACATGGCCAGCAGAATCCAAGGTAGGCTGGAAAGAAAAGACATCGACCACACTTCGCCAACAATACTCGAAAGAATTCCTAGGCACAGCATCCCATAAACATGAACCCACGATCCTATTCTGAGCTGCTTTATGTTCATTATGAATTCAACTTGAGTACAGCCAAGAATGCTTCTTGTGGCACCTCTACGCTACCCACTTGGCGCATGCGCTTTTTACCTTCCTTCTGTTTCTCGAGGAGCTTGCGTTTACGTGAAATGTCACCACCGTAACACTTCGCCGTTACGTCTTTACGCAATGCTTTAATGGTTTCGCGGGCGATGATCTTCGCGCCCACTGCGGCTTGTAGCGCAATTTCAAATTGCTGTCTCGGGATCAATTCACGCAATTTGATACAAATACGCTTACCCAATTCGAATGCGTGATCCTTGTGAATCAATGCCGATAAAGCATCCACTTGATCTCCGTTGAGGAGAATATCCAATTTCACCAAATCACTTTGCTTGTATCCCAATGGGAAATAGTCAAACGAAGCGTAACCGCGTGAAATCGTTTTCAAACGGTCGTAGAAGTCAAATACGATTTCAGCCAATGGCATTTCAAACGTCAATTCGACACGATCGGAGGTCAAGTACACTTGCCCAGTCAAGAAACCGCGTTTCTCGATGCAAAGTGTCATGATTGTTCCAACGTATTCGCTTTTGGTAATGACTTGTGCTTTGATATAAGGCTCCTCCACATAGTCGAGGCGCGCCGGATCCGGCAATTCACTCGGGTTGTGGATTTCATATTTTTCACCTTTAGTGGTGTATACAAAATAACTTACGTTGGGTACCGTGGTGATCACGGTCATGTTGAACTCACGTTCCAAGCGTTCTTGAATAATTTCCATGTGGAGCATCCCCAAGAATCCGCAGCGGAAGCCAAATCCAAGCGCAGCAGAACTTTCCGGTTCGAAAACCAACGAGGCATCGTTGAGCTGGAGTTTTTCCATCGATGCGCGTAGCTCTTCATATTGATCGGTATCAACAGGATAAACTCCGGCAAATACCATCGGCTTTACATTTTCAAATCCTTTCACGGCGGTGGTACACGGATTGGCCACGGTTGTAATGGTATCACCTACTTTCACCTCCGATGCTGTCTTGATACCACTGATGATATAGCCAACGTCTCCGGCTTTCACCTCTGGACGTGGAAGCAAATCAAGCCCCAAGACGCCTACTTCATCCGCTTCATACACCGTATCGGTGCTCATGAATTTTACTTTATCGCCTTTGCAGATTGTGCCGTTTACCACGCGGTAATATGCAATGATACCGCGGAATGAATTGAACACAGAGTCAAACACCATGGCTTGCAACGGAGCGCTCTCGTCTCCTTTTGGAGAAGGAATGCGATCGCAAATGGCTTCCAATACTGTTTCGACACCCCAACCTGTTTTGCCACTAACGGCTAAGATACTGTCGCGCTCGCAACCGATAAGGTCCACGATTTGGTCTTTCACCACTTCAGGTTCGGCGTTGGGTAAGTCGAGTTTATTGAGTACAGGAATAATCTCGAGATCATGCTCGAGAGCCAAATAAAGGTTAGAGATGGTTTGCGCTTGAATCCCTTGTGTGGAGTCTACGATGAGCAAAGCACCCTCACAAGCAGCAATGGAGCGTGAAACCTCATAGCTGAAGTCCACGTGGCCGGGAGTATCGATGAGGTTGAGAACAAAGTTTTCGCCTTTGTGCTTGTATTTCATTTGGATGGCGTGAGCCTTAATGGTGATCCCCTTTTCGCGTTCCAAATCCATATCATCGAGCGTCTGCGCCACGAGTTTGCGGTCATCAACGGTACCAGTCATTTGGAGCAGACGGTCAGCCAACGTTGATTTTCCGTGGTCGATGTGAGCGATAATGCAAAAATTGCGAATGTTCTTCATATTCTTCCCTACCTATTAGCAGCCTGCAAAAGTACGAAATAGATGGGGATGCGCCGGGGGAGTGGTGGTTCTTTTTTTGGGCCATGTGCTGCCGGCGGTGTAACCCGCTTCGCGGGTGTGTACCCCGCTGGTGCGGGGGTGCAACACCTTCGGTGTGTGTAACCCGCTTCGCGGGTGTGTGTGTGACCCGCTTCGCGGGTGTTTAGATACGCCATCAACACACGACGCAACGCGGCGTTACACACCGAAGCGCCAGCGAAGGTTGCACACGCCGCAAGGCGTTGCACCCCCGCACCAGCGGGGTACACACGCCGAAGGCGTATAGGGTCAAGGCTCCACCAAGGTGATTTCGCGCTGAAAACTTTGTTCAAGAGAAATGAGGGTTTCCGTGCGGGCGATACCATCTATTTTTTGAATGCGATCCGAAAGCACGTCGCGCAAGTGACGCGTATCACGACAAAGCACTTTCAAGAATAATGAATAGGTTCCTGTGGTGTAGTGACATGAAACCACTTCAGGGATTTTCTGAATTTCGCGGACGACTTTGTAATACACATCCGATTTGGCCAAATAAACGCCAATAAAAGCGCTGATATCCCAGCCCAACGCGGCGAGATCGACCTGCAAATGAGGCTTTTTAACAATTCCCGCTTCTTCCATTTTCTTCATGCGCAAGTGCACTGTACCTGGGGCTACATGCACTTTTTTAGCGATGTCGGTATAAGGAACAAAGGCATCTTTGGTCAAAATGTTTAATATTTTGACGTCTATGCTATCAATTTGATATTTCATAAGGTCAAAAATAATTGAAAACTGACATTCTTCAATTGAAAAGACCTATATCCTATTTTTTTTCTATATTTACATGGTAATTACTGCTTTTTTATTCAATATTATTCCCCTTCTCGTATTTTTGTCCTGTTAATGATGCAGGCAAAATGTTGCCAGGTTTTGATACTGTTGGACGATAAAATGGCAATGGAGGTTCGAATCCTTCTCCAGCAGCAATCACATTTGTGGTTTGTTTGGTTATATAGAGTTTTTTTATCTCGAAAAAAATGAGCGACCTAACGAGGACGCTCTTTTTTTTTGTTGACCTACCTTTGCCGGATGCTACACGAACGCAATCCACATTCTGGTAAGTATGATTTTCCGGCCTTGTGCAAAGTATATCCGGCCCTTCAACCTTTTGTGAGTACCAACGCTTATGGCACCGAGACGATAGACTTCAGTGATCCCGAAGCAGTAAAAGCGCTGAATAAGGGTCTTCTTCGCATGTTTTATCAAATCAAAGAATGGGACATACCAGCAGGCTATTTATGTCCCCCAATTCCAGGCCGGGCAGAATATATCCATCGGGTCGCTGAACTGGTTGAGGGCAAATCAGACATTCGTGTATTGGATATTGGAGTAGGCGCCAATGCCATCTATCCGATCATTGGAATACGCGAATATGGTTGGAATTTTGTGGCTTCTGATATAGATCAAAAAGCCCTCGAGAATGCAGAAAAAATCATTGTCGATAATCCTTCATTAAAAGACAAAGCCGAATTTCGTTGGCAGTCCAATGCCAAACACATCTTTGAAGGTGTGTTGAGTCCTTACGAATATTTTCATTTGGTGATTTGTAATCCTCCATTTCATGCATCGCCCGAAGAAGCGATGTCGGCCACGCAGCGCAAACGCAAGAATTTAGGCATTGAAGACAAAAAACCGTTGCGCAATTTTGGAGGGCAGAGCAATGAGTTGTGGTGTGAAGGTGGTGAGGAGGCATTCATCCATCAAATGATTGCGGAGAGCGCCCATTTTAAGGCCCGCGTAGGTTGGTTTACTACATTGGTATCCAAGGAAACCACCCTCAAAGGAATGTTTAAGGCATTGAAAAAAGTACAAGCCAAAGAAGTAAAAAAGATCGAATACGGCATTGGTCAAAAGACCACACGCATTGTGGCGTGGCATTTCTAATGTTCGATGATCAGCTTGTGCACACGGTTTCCCACATGCAGGAAATACATTCCATTTTCAAATGTGTTCAACTCAAAGCGCATTACCCCAGCTGACAGGTTCTGTTGATCCAATACCAATGCACCTGATGCGTCGTATAACCGCATCTTATCTCCACGCATTGGCACATCCACTAAGACCGCATCGTTTGCCGGATTCGGATAAACCGAATATTCATTCGGTAATGGATTTTCTCCAACAGAAACGGATGTTCCAAATTCATCTGCACCACAATCAAGCAGGCCAACCAGCCGTATTTCTCCATAAAAATCCGTTTCGCCCGGTTGCAATTCCGTGGGTTGATACGCCATACCAATCGCAGAACTTCCGTCCATAATATGAAAATCACCGGCTTCAGCACTTACGAAGAGGGGATCACCATAAACTCCACCTGCATTGAGCGCTAAGACAGAACCGATCTCTAAAAAACTCTCGGTAAATGTGCCAAACCAGTCCAATTCCACGGTGTTATTGGCCTGGTAAATCACATTATTGTGCACCCATATACCTGGTCCTTGATTCTCCGCATAGCCCCAAACACCTTGGTCATTCAAGTAGAAGATATTGTTTGAAATCTCCACATTCTCCATATATGTGATGAAGAACTCGCCCGTGTAGTCCTCCAAAAAATCATTTTTATAAAAGGTATTATTACGCACTTCGACATACTCTATTTTCCCTGAATTGTCCGGATAATCATAACCGCCTAGCGCTATTCCTGCCACTTCATTGTCTGAAACAATATTGTTCTTCACGGTGACAAAACTCGCCGATTTACCTGCATGTTCGCATCCCACTTCTATACCATATCCGTTATGCTCGCAACGATTTCCATCTATGGAAATATAGGTCGCACCATCCACATAGATTCCTCCAGAAGTAGCATAGGGTGATAAGCAATCGTGAACATGATTTCCTTTGATCTCTCCATAAGAGGCTTGGTCAGCACTTGCATTTGGGCCAACCCCTTCATGACCAATGGCCACGATACCGATATTGGTCAAATCATGAACGTGGTTGTTGTGTATGAGAAATTGATTCACATTGCCATTAATCGCAATGCCTTCGCTATATCCCAGACGGCAATTGTAGACTTCACAATTGCTGATTTCTATGCCCGTGGTAGGCACGATATCCGTCCCTTCAATAATAATCGCTTGCGCATTGGTATCTTCATTGACAGCAGCGTTTGGATCAGAAGAAAAGTGAATATCATGCACCTCACAATTTCGAATAGCAATTTCCCCGGAAAGTCCGCGTACATAGATACCTTGGGCATAATTGTACATGTGATTGGCAAAAATGATCCCGTCAATAGTGATGTCAAATTTCCCATCAATCAAGAGCAGCGCATTTTCCACGATATCCCCAGTAGATGGCTCGATGATCACTTCATCCCAAATACTCGCTTGACGGATGGTCAATTGATCGTGCGTCACTTCCAGATATTCGTAGTATATCCCGCCGTAGATATTGATGGTATCGCCAGGTTGAGATATATTTATAGCAAACTGCACATCGCGCACGGGAGTGGCCGTGGTTATACCATTCCAGCTATTGTCTCCGAATACGGAAACATAAATGTTGTTTTGGGCAATGGTAGAGATTCCGATAAAAAGGCCAATTAGGGCGAAAGCAACTTGTCTCATAGCAATCTATTTGCTTCGAAAATTAACCAATTCCAAGACAATATTCCTAAAAAACATACGGATAACATGGTTATCTTCGCCCCCCCGAAATGAAAGTGACCGTCAATCAATTTTTCGAATACCTGCTCAAGGAGCTAGAAACGCATCCGGAGTTGAAGGGCTATTATCGTTTTTTGAACGACCCCAAGTCTTTTGAATTCCGTAAAGCGTACTACGTGCAGCGTTTAGAGTACATCGCCGATCAGATGGGTGATGTGGACGGAAAGGTATGGGACATTGGATGTGGGTATGGCACAACAGCCATTTTTCTTGCCCTGAACGGACATCAAGTTCATGGCTCAACATTGGAATATTATTTCAAAGAAATTCCAAAACGCCTCGAATATTGGTCAACTATCGGCGACATCAGTAGCTTTACTTTTGATTATGAAAATCTATTTGATTCGCAACCAGAAAAAGAAAGCTACAGCGCTGTAATTGTTCAAGACACGCTGCATCATACAGAGCCTATCGAAGAAGCTTTGCAAATTATCAAATCTGCATTGATTCCAAGTGGAAAGGTCATAGCGGTCGAAGAGAATGGAAATAACTGGATTCAATCCGCCAAATTATACATGCAGCGGGGCAACAAGCGCATCATCGATTATCACGACGAGCATCTGGGCAAAACCATCAAACTGGGTAATGAAAATATCCGTTCATTGGCGCATTGGACCCAATTGTTTGAACAAGCAGGTTACCACATTCCTCAAGACACTGTGCACTATGTGCGCCTTTATCCTCCTTTTCTTTTCAAAGGCAATCCAGATGCCCTTATAGCGAAAGAACAATTCAAGTGGAAAGCCAGCTCATTTCTTCGAGAGCGTTTCTTTTTTGGTTTAGATTTTTGTGCTATTAAAAATGCGTAATTTCGCATTACTAAACCCATCACTACATGAAAAAACTCATCTACCTAATGGGCGCATTGGCGTTCTTTTCACTGAGCTCTTGTGTCGACAATACAGATGATCCAATCATTGCAGATCCCGTTATTTCATCCGTCAAAATCACCAAAATCACAATCGTTGACTTTCCATTTACGAATGGTGGCACGGCTTGGGACGACCCCTTGATTGGTAGTTCTACCGGAGCGGATGTGCAATGGAAAATCACCGGTCCTCAAACCTTTGCGAGTACCGATTACTTTCCTGATTGTGACGGTTCGATTTTAGAATTCAGCGGTGGCTCATTGCCAATCTTCTTAAACCAACCCAATAGCAGCTACACCCTCGAATTGTGGGACATTGATGATTTGGGAAGTTCGGATTGGGGCAGTACAGATGATCTATTGTCAAGCATTAGTTTCACTCCTTTCAGCGTAGGGGCCACAGGAACTGAGATTCTTGAATTCAGCAATGCCGAGATGACCGTTCAATTGGAGCTCACATATTTGTTTGAGTAAACAGGCTACAGGCTGCAGGCTGCAGAATATTCGGAATCAAAGTTCGGAATCAGACTCGTCGAAGGCGGAATCTCATGTTTGCGTAGGCCGTGAGCAAGTAAGCAACAATCACGGCTAGGAAAAGGATAAGTGCCGTTTTGGGGAAATGCAATTCACCCTCAGGCAACATCCACGTGTAGTAGTCCGCAATTTTCCATCGAATAATAAAACCGCAGGTGGTTGCGATAAGGGCGATTATTCCGATAAAAAAGGCCAATCGACGGTAGAGCAAATGCGCTAAGGTTTTTTTGGAGAATCCCAAATAATGCATGCTTCGAAGTTGTTCTTGGCTGCGGGCGATTAGCAAATCGGAAAATTGAATGAAACTACCCAAGGATATAAGCACCACGAAAAAGCCAAATGCCATAGCCAAGGTCAATACATTTTGAGCAATCTTTTTCTCCTTTCCACCAGTTAATTTGTCCTTGTTGGTTTCGTAATTTTTCTCCTTCATCAAGGCCTCCAGTGCAGGCGTATCGGCTGTTTCGACAACTAACCGTGAGGGTTTTCGAACCGTATTCTCTCCAAACTTTTCATTGCCATACACAATGAAATCCTCCGGAGTCAAGATAGTATTGATACGATCACTAAAACCTGCAATACGCCCTTCGTAGCGCTCTGCATTGACGCCGTTTCCTATTTCAATGGTAAACGACGACATCTTGGCCAAATCGCGTGAAATCTGTGGTAGATCTTGCCCTGGGGCGAAGCCAAAATTATAAAGCGCTAAATAGTCGGATGGAATAATGATAGGCACTTCCGCTTCCCCTTCGCGCCAAAACCATCCACCTGGAATTTGATCAATAAAGCGATCGGGAATACTTTCAAAAAACATCTCTGTTTTCATCACTGGACCTTGAGCTCCAAAATCAGCCACAGCATGTGCTTTAAACGTATTTGCGCGAAAAGGTCCAATATCGCTCACACCTTTCAATGCTTTTATTTCATCCATCTCTGCTACCGAAAAACCTGTGCTTCCTAGTCCCAAAGCGCCCAACATGCCGACACGTTTATTGATGACCAGAAGTTGATCATTGAATAGTTCCTTTTGTTCATTCAAACTAGTGCGCACATCAAAAAACAACATCAGTGGTAACCAAAGCAAAAGCAATCCCGCAAAAGCACTGATTCCGACAAGAATCAATTGCCACGTACTAATGCTCCCGCTGACTATTTTACCAAAAATATTTTTCATAATCTCAATAACCGATCAAACATTCGGTCGTCGGCTTGTCCTAAGGAAGTAATAATGACACCTGATTTGGGGTCGCGAATACGATCAATCAATGCCATTGCGCGCAAAGCATTCTCTTGATCGAGATGACTAAATGGCTCGTCGAGCAGCAGCCACTCAAAGGGCTGACATAGCGCGCGCACAATGGCTACACGCTGTTGCTGCCCATAAGAAAGTGTGCGGCATTCGCGATCTAAAAATCCATTGAGACCAAGTTCGTCTAGCCAATTTACTGCCGTTTCTATCGAAACATGATTGGTCAGTTCTATTTTCATCTGCAGGTTTTGACGCACTGTAAGCATATCAAACAGCCGCATTTCTTGAAACAACATTGACACCTTCTCTCGACGGATAGCGCTCCAACGTTCATCATTCCATGAATTAATCTTTTCATCATTCCACAAAATCTCTCCCGAGGCGGCGCTCCGCGTGCCATAGAGCAGGCCGAGAAATGTAGATTTTCCTTTTCCACTCGGTGCTTCGATGAGATAACGCAATCCGTTTGTCAATTCAAAAGACTGACCCCACACCTCAGAATCAGGCAATGGTGCGTCTTTCAAAAAAACAGGAATAATATGATTACAATGGACTTTCAACACTCGGTATTTCCTTGTCCTTATTTTCTTCTTTATAGAGGACATCCACTTGCTTAATCAACGTAGCTAGGCTATTTTCTTCTTCATCCTTCATATAAATATGGAATTCCATTTTATTGGCGCCGCCATACATTTTCATATCCTTGAAAATCTTCATGTAAGTCAACGCACTTTCCATCTCGCTTCCAGCCTCATCTTCCAAAAACTGATTGAAATCTTGAGAGTAAGAAGAAATGTCCATGTTCCAGTAAGCGGCTGTAGGATAAGCTCCCGCCAATTCCTGTGCGATGGCATTTGGATTCAATCCTTGCCCATTTGCCTTGGCGATGAGTTTATCATTATTTGAAATCATAAACCCAATGGGAGTTTCAGCAATATCAAAGGCAATCGCAAATGGAGAGCGGAAATGAAAAACGCCATTCTCATCTTCGGTCATAACACCTTCTTTAGTCACATTTTTTCGCAACACCTTTTTAATGGCTTCCTTGTTTCCAGAACTAAAGTTCAAAGTGAACACCGGTACCATTTCAGGTGATGGTTGACCTTCGAAACCCTCCAAGTAGATATCGTTAAAACGCACTGGTTGACGATACTCCACGGTGTTAAGCGCCAGAGACACCTCACCGGAAAACATCGATTTAAACTCATCGAATGTCAATCCTTGCGATGCAAGCATTTCGTTAAACTCAGCTTGAGCGTCCGGTTCCTGCTTCAAGATTCCATCGATTATTTTACCAAAATCAAATGAAAGAGAAACAAAACCCAACAAACGTTCATCAGTCATTAACTTAATGTGCTCCACTGAAATGGGTTTATCAGAAACCGCGATTGACTCATTATATTCTTTATTGTTTGATTCCACTTCGAAATCGAAATGAATGTCGCCCTCATTGAAGTGAAGACTTCCAAACATAGACACGTCTTTCATTTTATCCAATTGTGCAAACATTCCAATCGTACCAAACTGGCGGCTACCTAATTCTTGCAGTTGACTTGCCGCGGTGCCATTGAAATATACGGCCAATTCCCCGGCGGTATTGCGCAGTCGTTGAAACTGATCATTGGCCAAGATGCTATTTTCCTCCGTTCGACCAAACACTTTTGTCAAAGCGTCCTTTGACCAATTATCCTCATAGCGATTACGGTAGTTTGCATTATTCATAATAATACCACCTTCCTTATTCCAGGCAATCACTGTTTCCGAATCCATGTTACCCCATCGGTAATTGGTTTCAAGATGAATGGTGATTTCGCTATCAAACATCTTCACCAATTTTTCAAATTCATTTGAATCATCTACATCAAAAACCAATGTATTATAGAGATTTTCACCATCGATTGCCATGAAGTAATAAACATCCGACATTACGTTTAATCCGGTTTCCGTTGGGTTTCTCAACATAAATCGCATGGCAATCTGCTCTCCTGTCAAGCCTACATTCTGAGCGCGCTCTTCAAAAGCCTTGTACCAACTTGAGTTTTTATAATCCGCATCATTAAATCGTTGGGCAATGGTTGGCAATTCAATAGTCGCTACAACGACTGCATCTTTCGGAATAAGACGCAAATGTTCATCGTTGCCACGAAAGAAAAACCAAGCAGCCGTTGCTCCAAGACCGAGAACACCGACGATAATGGTAGCGATAAGTCCTTTAGACATAAGAAAACAAATTAAAAGTTTAATGTTGGGCTAAAATAGAAAAGGTTGGTGCTTAGACCCGTATAAAGTTGGAAGTATTTAAAAGTCAAATTAGAAGCTAATGCTATGTACGCCGCGTAAATTAGATCATACTAAAATTTGCTGTTATGAAAAGACTACTACATTTTGCGCTCGCACTCGCCTCCTTTAGTTCTTCTTTCGCACAAACCACCTATGTCGATTTTGAGGTGAATGGTTTTCACCTCCCAATCTCCAGCAATGGCGACATTTCGGGAGGCGGTGAGATCATGAATATGACCACACCCGGTGTGGACGCAGGTACAATCTACGCAGCTAATATGTGGCTTGTCGGTCTCACTTCGGATGATCAACTGAGAGGAGGGGTAGAAACTTTTCAATCGGCAGGACAAGGCTTCTTTTGCGGTCCTTTGACTCTAGGCACCGCTGAAACAAATCAAACCACGATGGACGCCTATGATGAAGTGTATCTCGCCAACTCAGAAGATGTGCAGACGCATATGGCCTATTTCGAGGCTTTAGCAAACAACACCGTTGCCACCGATTTTCCGGATGGTTATACCATACCCGAATGGATGTTCGGTTGGCCGGCACACGGGGACTATACTATAAATCAAGCTCTGTACTTAGCCCCGTTCTACGACTACAATGGAGATGGCGTGTACAACCCAGAAGAAGGCGACTATCCTTTATTCTGTGGTGATAAATGTGCCTATGTCATATTCAATGACCGCGGCGCCATTAATCCAATAGGCATTCAACCCATTGGAATAGAAGTGCACATGATGGTATACGGCTTTGAGACCACAGGTGATCCGACTTTGGAAAACACCATTTTTATAAAATATAAGATCATCAATCGCGGCACACAAACTTTGACCGATACCTATTTTGGAAAATGGATCGATTTTGATATTGGCAGTTCCATTGACGACTATGTGGCGACCGATGTAAAACGTTCAGCCATTTATGGCTACAATGCCGACGACTCCGACGAAGGCACCAGTAGTTCGAGTGGATACGGCGACGACCTCGCCGCACAAGGATTGGTATTCTTGGCAGGGCCGATGCTTGATGCCGATGCCACAGACAATCCCTTACCCGATGAAACCTACTCTGGCATCACAGATTCGTATGGCGCATATGGTTATGGCTTTGGCGATGGTATTGTCGACAATGAACGATTTGGATTGAGTAGTTCTATATACTACAATATTGGCTCGAATCCAATCTTTGGAGACCCCAACACATCCATGGCCTTTTACAACTATATGCACTCCACTTGGCAAAATGGTGCTTCCGTAAAATATGGAGGCAATGGTGTAAGCGGTGCTGGTGTAACCGACCTTTACGCCCAATACTTCTATCCGGGCGATACCGACCCCCTTTATACCGGAACAGGAGGAATTGCCGTCGATCCATGGACCGAAGCCAATTCTGGAAATCCACCGGGTGATCGACGCATGCTTGGCGCAGCTGGACCATTTACCTTGACTCCGGGATCAGAAACTATTGTAGATCTTGCTTATGTATTTGCGCGTCAATCGCAATCAGACAATGATGATGAAGTGGGATTGCTTCAATTCCGCATGCAACAAGCCAAAAATTTGTTCAATTTGTTCTTAGTGGATTGTGGTAATCAAGAAGGCCTGCCTACTTCGGTCAATGAAACTACACCTTTGGCCAGTTTCAGCATGTTCCCAAATCCAGCAAATACTACTTTGAATATAGTTTTGAAACAAAGAACCCAAGGACAAGTGCAAATATTTTCTGCCAATGGTCAATTGATGATCCAGCAAAATTTAGCCGCACAATACACTGCACAAACCATAGACGTATCCACTTTATCGGCTGGAGTATACTTTGTGAAAATGGCCGGAAATGCGGAAGTACACCAATTGATTATTCAGTAAATTCTTTCTGACCTCTCCCCCAAATCGCCATCGCTTCGAGTACAGGTTTCAACTTCTTCCCCGAAGCAGTTAAGCTGTACTCGACATGCGGTGGTAATACCGGATAGACTTTTCGGACAATTAAACCATCGTCTTCCAGTTCTTTCAACGTTTCGATGAGCATCTTTTCTGATACGTTAGGGATGCCCTTTTTTATTTCGCTATAGCGCTTCTTTCCTGTGCTCAATGTCCAGAGCACAAGCACTTTCCAACGCCCACCGATCTTTCGCAACGTAATGGTGACAGGGCATTTGAAGTTGGCCATTTCATTTTCATAATTGGTGGAAGTCACCTTCCGAATCTTCATTCTCGTCACCATTAGTCACCTTACTTTTTTGTTAGTACTATACTTTTCGTAAGTACAAATATACATTTGTCCCAACAAAAAACAATACAAATGAAATACGTACTTACTGGTTCAATTGGCCATATCGCCAAACCACTCGCACAACAACTCATTCAAGCAGGTCATGACGTGAGCATCATCACTAGTTCTGCCGATAAACAATCACAAATCGAAGCACTTGGAGCAAAAGCGCTGATCGGTTCAGTAGCTGATGCCGAATTTATTACCTCTGCCTTTGCTGGAGCAGATGCGGTGTACCTGATGATTCCACCGAATGTGACCGCACCGGATATATTAGCCTCACAAAAGGCCACAGCAGATATCTACGTAGCGGCGATCAAAGCAAACAACATTCAGAAAGTTGTTCAATTGAGCAGCATTGGTGCGCATTTGCGCACAGGCGCCGGCCCAATAGATGGCGTGGCCTATCTCGAAGAACAACTAGAAACCCTCGACAACGTAGATGTGAAAATGCTTCGTCCAAGCTATTTCTTCTACAATCTTTTCTCGATGATTCCTTTGATTAAAAACGCCAACATCATGGGGTCGAACTTCAACATGAATGAAGAAAAATTTGTCCTCACCCATACTAATGATATTGCCGATGCAGCAGCGCGCAACTTGCTTTCACTCGATTTCAATGGAAAAACGGTAGAGTACATCGCGAGTGATGAGCGCCATTCGTCTGAGATCGCTGCGGTGCTCGGAACAGTAGTAAATAAGCCGGAATTGGCCTGGATAGAATTCAAAGACGAGGACAGTTTGGCCGGAATGCGCGGAGCTGGTTTACCCCAATCTATTTCTGAAGCATATGTGCAAATGGGGCGTAGTATTCGTTCCGGAAAACTCCAGGAAGATTATTGGAAAAATCGTCCAACACAATTCGGAAAAACCAAATTGGAAGACTTCGCCGTTGAATTCAAAGCGGCCTTTGAGAGTTAATTAAACCCGGTTCATCTGAATGATATTGACCGGACTGGTTAATTCCATGAGTAAAAATCAAAGGCTGAAGTTTGACGTAATTAAATCACCTCAAACTTCAGCCTTCAAACTGTATACTTTTATAGGGTGTTTCTCCGGGCTTGTTCCGCTTCTATCGATTCGAACAATGCTTTAAAATTGCCTTTTCCGAAACTCTTAGCGCCTTTGCGTTGGATAATTTCGAAGAACATTGTTGGACGATCTTCCACTGGTTTGGTAAAGATCTGCAACAAGTATCCCTCTTCATCCCGATCGACCATGATGCCGAGTGACTTCAAAATAGCCATATCTTCTTCGATGATACCAACGCGATCTTTCACTGTATCATAATATTCTCCCGGAACGTGCAAGAATTCCACACCTCGCCTGCGCATTTCAGCGACTGAAAAAACAATATTATCGGTAGCAATGGCGATGTGCTGACAACCGGGACCGCCATAAAAATCGAGATATTCTTCGATCTGTGATTTTTTCAACCCTTTAGCCGGCTCATTGATTGGAAACTTGATGCGGCCATTGCCATTGGTCATCACCTTACTCATCAAAGCGGTGTATTCGGTAGAAATATCCTTGTCGTCAAAGCTCACCAAATTGGCGAAGCCCAGCACTTCCGCGTAGAATTTAGCCCACTTATTCATACCGCCCAATTCTACATTACCCACCATGTGATCGATGTATTGGAAGCCGAGATCAGTGGGATTATACTCCGATTCCCATTTCACAAAACCCGGAAGGAACACTCCATTGTAATCTTTTCTTTCGATGAAAATATGCACCGTTTCGCCATAGGTTTTGATACCCGACTTCACGATTTGACCAAATTCATCTTTCACCACAGTTGGTTCGAAATACACTTCAGCGCCGCGTTTGGTGGTTTCTTCAAATGCTTTTGTAGCATCGTCCACCCATAGAGCGATTACTTTAACACCATCACCGTGTTTGCGCACGTGATGGGAAATATCATTGTCGGCATCAAAAGACGTGGTTAAGACCAACTTAATTTTTCCTTGTTGCAAAACATACGAAGTGCGATCGCGCACGCCCGTTTCTAATCCCGCATAAGCGAGTGATTGAAACCCGAAAGCCGTTTTGTAATAGTGCGCTGCTTGTTTGGCATTGCCCACATACAATTCAACGTAATCAGTGCCATTGATTGGAAGAAAATCCTGCGCTTCTTGGAATATTTTCTCACCGGTATAGCGGTAGTTTTTTACATCGGTTAAATCAGCCATGATGGTAAATTTTGGGGTTATGCATTTATGGGTTTAGAAAGCCATGATTTGTAATAATCTTTGACCTCATACTTGAGGGCGTCTTTGGTAATTTTCACTGGATTGAATGGATCAATCATCACTGCCAATTCTTGTGTTTCTTTTTTACCGATCGAACGTTCGATCGCTCCGGGATGTGGTCCATGAGGCACGCCAGCCGGGTGAAGCGTGAATTGTCCTTTGCCAATATTGTTTCTACTCATAAAATCGCCATCTACGTAATAGAGTATTTCATCACTGTCAATATTGCTATGATGATACGGAGCAGGAATGGCGTCCGGATGATAGTCGTATAAACGGGGCACAAACGAACAAATCACAAAATTTCTTCCTTCAAAATTTTGATGAATGGGCGGCGGCATGTGAATGCGACCAGTGATGGGTTCAAAATTGAAAATACTGAACGCATAAGGATAGTTGTATCCATCCCATCCCACCACGTCGAAGGGATGCGTTTCGTAGGTGTATGGATAAATTAGTCCGCGTTTCTTTATGAGAATTTTGAATTCACCTTTCTCATCATGCGTTTCAAGATTGGTTGGCAATTTGAAATCACGTTCGCAGAAAGGAGAGTGCTCAAGCATTTGACCGAAATCATTTCGGTAGCGACTTGGCGTGCGCACAGGGCTGTGCGATTCAATGACGAGTAAGTGATTGTCTTCGCTCACAAACTTCATTTGATAAACCGTTCCGCGAGGTATTACCAAGTAATCGCCGTATTCAAACTCCACGCTGCCATACATTGTTTTGAGCACACCACTCCCACTGTGCACAAAAATGAGCTCATCGCAATCCGCATTTTTAAAGAAGTAATCATTCATGCTCTGACTTGGACGAGCTATGGCCACTTGGATATCGTCGTTTAAAAACAGTGTTTTGCGACTTTCGAGATAATCGTCACAAGCGGGTATGTCAAAGCTTTTAAAGCTCAGCGCCTTCAAATTATCTTCAATAGCGATTTCTGGACGCATCGAATAGGGTTCCCCAAGATGGCTCACCATAGTCGGTGGGTTGAGGTGATACACCAAAGATGAGGTGCTGGAAAAACCTTCCGTACCGAAGAGTTCTTCGTGATAAAGGCCTTCCCCATTGCGAAAAACAACGTGGCGTTTTGCGGGAATTTTCCCGTGTCGTTGATATACCGGCATGCTTTGTTTGGTTTTATTGCAAAACAACCCCGCAAATTCCCCTCTGGCTATGAGATACATCAGTTTTAATCAAAAAACGGCGACTGATTTTTATCAGGAATTATTATATCTTTCCAACACCTAAGACCAAATACCATGAAAGGACTCGCTGTGTTCAGTGCACTTCTATTTTCAGCTTTATCATCCGTCGCACAAACTTCGGCTAGTATTGACATAGGTGGGGTAACGCGAACTTACACCTACTTCGTTCCGCTGACCATGCCTCCACAAGCACCTGCCTTGGTGTTTGTTCTCCACGGAGCCACTCAAGATGGAGAAACCATTATGGACATCTCCTCTTTCAATGAAGTGGCCAATGGGAATAATTTCATTGTGGTATATCCGGATGGTATTGGCAATTCATGGAATGTAGGACTTACTGCAGGCGGAAGCACCGCAGACGACATTGCTTTTATCGAAGCCTTAGTCAATCATTTTATGACAGATTTTTCCATTGATGAGCACCGAGTCTATTCCTGTGGATTTTCTGCCGGTGGGTATATGAGTCATCGCCTTGCCTGTGAGTCTTCCGTTTGTTTCGCAGCGATTGCCTCGGTAGCGGGAGCCATATCAGAAGAAGCCTTGAGCAATTGTGCTCCTCAATATACACCGAGCATCATGCAAATTCACGGCACTTCAGATTTGGTAGTGAGCTATAATGGATCCGTAATTTCCGGTATTTCCGTAGATGAAATCATTTCCACTTGGTTGAGCAATAATAACTGCCCATCCACAGCAGAGGTAGAAGCGCTCCCCAATATTTCCGTCCTTGATTTTTCGACGGTAGAACGATTTACCTATGCACCATGCAACGAAGACAGCGAAGTACAACTCCTCAAGATCACCGGCGGAGGCCATCAATGGCCCGGAACAGATGCATTGTTGGGGGGCATTGGCAACATCAATCAAGACATTGACGCATCAATCGAAATTTGGAATTTTTTCAATCAATTCCAATGTCCTTCTGAAGTGAGTACGCTAGAAATTATCGAAGAGACGTCACTTTCCATTTTTCCTAATCCCGCTTCTGATATGGTAAATATTCAATACGAACAAGGCCTACAACCCGAAGTTCTGGTCATA
Source organism: Flavobacteriales bacterium (assembly GCA_049318685.1). GTDB lineage: Bacteria > Bacteroidota > Bacteroidia > Flavobacteriales_D > Sanyastnellaceae > JAIXWP01. The sequence goes on along the minus strand of JBMOFW010000023.1, from coordinate 4,330 downwards.
TATAACGCACAGGGGCAGGTGGTTTTTCATCAAAAATGGAACAAAGGGCAAACAACACTTCAAATATCAGTCGATGATTTTGCTCCAGGGATTTATTTCATTCAGAATTCCAATCAACGCCTAGTAGTGATTCAATAGAAATAAGGAGTGAGGAATAAGGAGTGAGGAGTGAGGGAAAATTCCAAGTTCAATCATTATATTCGCCTCATGAGAACCTTTGCCTTGACCTTTGCTGTTGCAGCCCTATTGTGTGGTGCTGCTTATTTCACCAACAAAGATGCTTCTATTGAATCAGCGCCCATTGTTGCCGGACCGCAACAGGAGGGTTATGGAGTGAATCCAGGTAGTCGGCGATATTTTGAATATCTGCGTCATCACGATCCTGCTACAGGCATGGTGCCCCGCAACATGCGCAATGCCGTCAACGAATTTGCTTCTCGACTGCCGAGAAAATCAGCTGATCGTAACTTGACATGGTCACAACGCGGTCCGATCAACAAAGGTGGTCGTACTCGTGCTTTGGCTATAGACATTACCAACACAAACACCATCCTCGCGGGCAGTGTTACAGGAGGTATGTGGCGCTCCACAGACGGTGGTTCTAACTGGACCAAAACTACCGCACCCGATCAAATGCACAGCGTGAGCTGCGTTGTTCAAGATATACGTCCCGGACATGAAAACACGTGGTATTTTGGTACAGGTGAAGAATTCTACGGTGTTGTTAGTGGCACTTCCTTCACCTCATTATACAGTGGAGATGGGGCCTACAAAAGCACCGATGGAGGTCAAACATGGGAACCCCTTGTAAGCACATCCAGCAATACACCGCAAAACATCATGCAAAACGGCAGCTATGATTTCGTTTGGGACATGGCTATCGATCCTTCCAATACCACAGAAGACGAAGTGTATGCAGCCGTATATAACGGCATTATCCGCAGCACGGATGGCGGCGAATCGTGGACACAAGTGCTCGGATTCAGCGGAGTTGCCTCTGAATTCACCGATGTATTAGTAACCCAAGAAGGCATTGTTTACGCCACCATGTCATTCGGGAATGGAAGCCAAAACGGTGGATTCTTCCGATCAGAAGATGGTTTAACTTGGACTGAATTGACACCCACCTCTTGGTACTCGCAACGCCGCATGGTGATGGCTTCAAACCCCTCTAATGAAAATGAGATTTACATTATCGGAGAAATGTCCAACACCCAAAATGACATTGCTCACGTCCTTTACAAATACACGTATATTGAAGGGGATGGCTCTGGCGCTGGTGGTACTATGGTTGATCGTTCTGCTAACTTACCCGACGATGATTGTACGTTGCAAATCGGAACTGATTTTGACTTTGGTACTTTCCGTTCGCAAAACAGCTATGACCTCTGCATCACGCACCATCCTACTGAACCCGTACTCTTCATTGGTGGTGTCAATATTCACCGCAGCGTGAGTGAATTCCAACAAGATGATCACGACTGGATCGGAGGCTATCGCTGCAACATCGAAAACCCGCTCAATTATTCGTATCCAAGTCATCACAGCGATCAGCATTTGATGGTATTTCACCCCACCAATCCCGATGTGATGTTTAGCGCCAATGACGGTGGTTTGTATCGCACAGATGATGTATTGGCTGATTCAGTCGCATGGACACCACTCAATCATGGTTACATTACCACACAGTTTTATACTGTAGCATTGGAACAAGGCTATAGTGATAGCGATTTCGTTTTTGGTGGAATGCAGGACAATGGCACATGGCTTACACATAGCGCCGACCAATCATTGAACTGGAAAGAGGTACACGCTGATGACGGAGCTTATTGCGCTTTGCCGCAGGGGCGCGACTTCATTCTCACCAGCAGCCAGCTCGGCAGAATGTATAAAAAGACAATTGATGCCGAAGGTCATCTTACCGGCACCGAACGTATCGACCAAGTGAATGCGCCGTCACCATTGTTTATCAATCCATTCATTCTCGATCCATTCAATCACAACGATCTTTATATCGCCGGAAATAAAACCATTCGTGTGCTTCAAGGCGTGAGTAGTGTAGAAGTAACCAATGACTATATCAATAAATTGGATAACTCGTATTGGGACAATATCAGTGAAAGTTTGATTGCACCAAGCGCAGGTTCGATTACGTGTTTGGATAAAGCCCAAATCGACAACAGCAAAATTTACTATGGTACATCATCGGGTCGAATTTACCGATTGGATGATTGTTATGGCACTCCTCTTCAAACTGAAATTACACCAACTGATTATCCGGAAGGTGCTTATACATCATGCATTACTCCAAATGATTTGGATGTCAACGAAGTCATCATGAGCTATAGCAACTATAGCATTCCAAGCATTTTCCATAGCGAAGATGGTGGAACGACATGGACAGATATCAGTGGCAACTTGGAGCAAAATCTCGACGGCACCGGAAACGGTCCTGCTGTATACTGGGTAGAGATTTATCCGGGCACACCGAAAGTCTATTTCGCCGGAACCAGTGCCGGACTTTATAGCACCGAGGAGCTTGATGGCATCAATACCGTATGGCAAATGGAAGGCGCCGAAACTATTGGGAATGTGGTGATCAATATGATCAAAGTGCGTCCGTATGATGGTAAAATTGCTATCGGCACACACGCCAATGGGATATTCACCGCATCGCTTCCTCCCGTTCCTGCTGCCTCTGTAACAAACATCGAAACACTCAAAAGCGATGTTGTGGTTTACCCAAATCCATTTAGTGATTTCATTTCGTGGAATTTTGAGACGCGCAAAAATGCAAATATCTCCTTGCAGGTTTTTGATCTTTCCGGAAAGCTCGTTTATCAATCCAATACACAGCAAGCTTCAGCCGGGGCGCAGCGTCTAGAGTGGCATCCTGAAAGCAACGTGGGTGGCGGCACCTACATTTACAAGTTGAGTATTGGCGATTTGAACAAAGTTGGTAAAGTTATTTATAGAAAATAACCGAATGATCATTCGGTACTTCGTCATATTCGCTGTTTTTCTAATCACTTGCACCCCAAAGGCGCAGGTGATTAGTAAAACTGATACCGTTTCAGCCGACGACCACTCACGAACGGCGCATGTTCAGGTTTTGACCGATTCCTTTCCCATGACACCCTTGCAAGGAACACGGCGCATATGGGTGTGTTTGCCTCCAGAATATGAAACGAGTGAGCGCAACTACCCGGTATTGTACATGCAAGACGGACAAAACCTATTTGATCGCAAAACATCGTTTGTTGGAGAATGGAATATAGATGAAACCATGGCCACATTGCCCGATTCGCTACAATGCATCATTGTAGGCATCGACAATGCCGGTGCAGACCGTGCGGCAGAGTATGCCTATTATCCGAATAAAAAATATCATGTGGAGCCTCGGGGACAAGACTATGTTCAATTTATTACCACTCATCTGAAACCGGCGATTGACAGCCTTTATCGCACCCATTCAGAACGAGAAAGCACTTATATAGGTGGCTCATCCCTCGGTGCATTGATAGCTGCCTTCGCGGTATTGGAAAATCAACCTCAGTTTGGTGGAGCACTTCTATTTTCTCCAGCCTATTGGTTCAATCCAGAAATTGATGAAATCGCGATGTTTGGTGAACCACAATTGCGGTTGCGCATTTATCAAGTGGCTAGCCAACTGGAAGATAATGGCTCCGTGGCCAAGCATTGCACATCCATGGATTCATGGCTTTCATCCGGCAACAACGAATTGATCAACATGCACACCAAGATCACCGAGGATGGCGCCCATAGCGAATGGTTTTGGGCCCGAGAATTCCCCGAAGCCATCAAGTGGATGATGGGGGGGGAAGAGAACTAGAACTAGAACTAGAACTGGAACTAGAACAAGAAACCAGAAACTTGAAACCAGAAACCACCATGGACAACAACGATATACTACGAAAATTACGCTTCACTTATGATTACAGCGACAGTGCGATGATTGACATTTTCGCATTGGCAGGGATGAAAGTGACACGTGCAGAGGTGAGCGATTGGTTAAAAAAAGAAGAAGATCCGGCATTTCAAAAAATGGTTGATGTGCAATTGGCCACTTTTCTGAATGGAATGATTTACATGAATCGCGGCAAACAAGAAGGCAAAGAGCTGCCTCCTGAGGAGCGGTTGAACAACAATATTATTCTTCGTAAACTCAAAATTGCCTTGAACCTCAAAGACGAAGATATCATCAATATTTTGCGCCTAGTCGATTTCGAATTGGGCAAGCCGGAGTTGACTTCTTTCTTTAGAGCAACAAGTCAACCTCAATATCGCCCGCTAAAAGACCAGATCATGC
>JBMOFW010000022.1:0-22170 GCA_049318685.1 Flavobacteriales bacterium | reverse complement strand
CATCATTGATATCGCGATAGGGACGACCCATGATGTCATCGGGAAAGTCTTTGTAGGCTTGATACACGCGTGCGCGATGGCGAAAAGACCATGGTCCCGGATACAGATATAAGTCAATTGCACCAAAAAGATGAAGTGTTTCATGTGCAATCGCCGTGGCGCGGGTGGTATTGACTACCGCATATTCTGGTCCACGGTTATCGCTTACATGGTAGGCTGCGGAGGATTGTTCAGTCGAACTATTGTTGATGAAAAAGACCAACGCGATATTGTCTGTTTGGTATTTTTCTTTGAGTCGCGTAACGAGCTTTTCTCTCCAAGAGATGCGTTTACTGTTGACTTTTAATGTGTCCGGTCCCAAATCTGCGATGACTTTTTGACAAATTTTATCGGCCCAGCGATCCATGTTTTTGACGTGCGTCAAGGTAAAGAATTCATTTTTGCTCAATGGCGAAGGATTGGCAACGATGGGTTTGACCTTGGTGATTCCGTGCCAAGCCGTAATGATGTTGGTGGATTGCCCGAAGGTTTTGGCTTCTTTCATAATCCATTTCATTGCTCGTTGGGTACTATCTCCCAAAGCGGAAAGGGCAAACGGTCCCCAAGAGGGATTTTTCTTGGAGTCGACCACAATGCAGTAGACGAGAGCTTGGCCTTGAAGATTCTTGGCTGCACCATTATTGACTGATGGTGGTGGGACTTCCGTTTTTTTTGTTTTGTTCAAGCCGCAGCTGAATAAGGCGAGCGAAATGGTCAGGAAAAAGACGAAATTTTTCAAAGTGATTTCTGGTTTGGTTTTTCGATTACCAAAAGGCTTGCCAAGGCGCTTATTTGGAAGGAATAACCATCAATTCCGGGTGTTCATCCAAATAGGCTTTTTTCTTCTTTCTGAGTTGGACCCAAGCCCACAAGAGAAATATGCAAATACCGATAAGGAGTAATGAAACCAAAACATAGCCGGATACGGTGGTAACGCCAAATAAACGACCGTCTTTTATAAGGGCATATGTAAAGAAACTGCAGATAAAAAACAAAGTGCCGATCAGCGTAGATGACCAGTATAAAAGATTATGTCGTTTGCGAACTTCTTTCGAAATGGGTTGCGGTTCACCCACTGTATAGACGGGTTCTTCTACATAGTCGTCGCCTGATTTTGATTTTTTATTTACGTTGTTGAGACCGGGATATTTGCCTTTTAATATGGCGTGGGCAATAGCCGTAATAATACCAACAATAGTCAGCCCGAGTCCTCCCAAAAACATAAATACCATGGTGTTTTGTACAGGCTCATTGACGGTTGAGTTACCAGTCAAGGCTTCTAGTAAAAGGTAAAAGGCAAGGACTATTGCAATACTCAAAAGCGTGGAACCAAGAATAAATGCTACGGCCATAATTATTTTATTGCGCTTGAATTTGCGGACGATCTCCGGATCTTCTGGGTCTTGAAGGAGTTTTTTAATTCGTGCATTGATTGGATTGCTTTTAGCAGATTCTCGGGATACTGGTCTAACGAAAAGGTCATGCTCGATCATGCGGGCCGTGGTTGAATCAAGGATGATTTCATTCTCGGCTTGCTCTAAAACCTCCGTTTGCTCTAATTGTGTTTCCGTTCTTGTTTCAACTTCAGCACTAGTCTCGGTCTTCGTTCCAGTTCCAGTTCCGGTTCCAGTTCCTTCTTCCGTTGCTGTTTCTGTCTTTTTTCTCCATTCCACGTGATATCCGTCCATGTAGCGGCGTTTTTCTACAGAACAAGCGGAAAAGGCGAAAATGAGGAAGAGGGAAAAAAGGAAAATGGGAGAAAGGGAAAATGGGGAAATGCGACAATGAGAGAGTTTGGTTTTCATTTTAAGATAGGTTATAGTTTTCAGGGGTCGAATATAATTATTTTTGGAAAATGGAAGAGATTGTGAATAAGGTAGCCAAAAGCGGATTGATCACCTTTGATTTTGCTGAGCACTATCCGGAAGGAAAGCGCATGGCTATTGATATTAAAGATCAACTGTGGATGGGAATGGCACTGAAGGAGAAAGACTTTCGCGAGTTTATCGCTTCGCATGATTGGGCGGCGTATACAGATGCTTTTGTGCATGTTTATTGCACAGCTGACGCGATCATTCCGCACTGGGCGTATATGTTGGTGGTTTCTAAACTCACGGGGATTGCGGCGTTCGTGTATGTGGGCTCCCAAGAGGAAATGGAGACAGCTATTTTCAATCAAGTGATCCAAAATCTGGATCTGGAAAATTACCGAGATGCGCGTGTGGTGGTCAAAGGATGTTCTGATCGGTATGTACCTACTGCCGCATATGCATTGTTGGTCAACAAGCTGCAGCCCGTTGTCAAGTCACTGATGTTTGGTGAGCCTTGCTCTACCGTTCCGGTTTATAAGAAATGATTGTACCCCGCTTCACGATGACCATCAAAGGTTTGTTTTTTTTCCTTATGATGATTTCGCTGTTTTCATGCTCGATTGAAAAAAGGCGATATATGAAGGGGTATTATATCGATCGTGTTTCGCATTCATCTTTCAAAAGCGCGGAAACGGAAGAGCATATTCATGATAAAGAACAAAGCCCGAGTTATGTGGAGGCAGCCTCCACTGCGGAGTGTAGCGCTCTTGATGAATCGCTTTCGTCGCAAACATTATCTACGCAACATGAATTAGAGGAGGCCGAAAAATCTGGTTTAATAAAGCAGGTGAAGCGAAATAAATATCGCATTGCCCCCAAGTCAATCCAGGGTTCAATTCGTCATCACATGTGTTTTCAGACGCCATTGAAATCCCCTGAGACAGCGAAGAAGGAGGGAGACGTATTGGATGTGGCAACTGTTATTTTCGGTATGTTTTTTTTGATCAGTTTGGCATTTGCTGTTTTGTTTTTTATCGCAGCACTTTTCGCAAAAGACGCGTTGTCACTGGCCGTTTTTTTGTTTATTGGGGGAAGTTTCTTCGTCATTTCACTCGTCTTCATGGTGATTTGGTTGTTGTTACGAAGAAAGAGTGCCGGAAAGGGATAGTGGTCGGTATGACGTGTTTTTTCGTTTCTTTGAAACATGATAACGAAGGAACATCCGAAGAAGCTTTTTTTACTGGACGCATACGCCCTCATTTTTAGAGCGTATTACGCATTCATTCGCGCACCGCGCATCAATTCCAAAGGCTTGAACACCTCAGCGATGTTTGGTTTTACCAACACATTGCTCGACATCATCAATAATGAAAAAGCAGGCTACATGGCCGTGGTGTTTGACGCTCCAGAACAGACATTGCGTGAGATTGATTATGAAGCGTACAAAGCCAATCGCGAAGAAACACCCGAAGACATTAAGCTGTCTGTGCCGTGGATCATGAAGATCATCGAGGCGTTCAATATTCCCATTCTAATGGCGCCCGGCTATGAAGCCGATGATGTGATTGGGACGCTTGCCAAACGCGCGGAGCAAGAGGGCTTTCTCACCTATATGATGACGAGCGATAAAGACTATGGTCAGTTGGTGAGTGATCATATTTTCATTTTCAAACCCGGTTATCAGGGCGGAGGCGCGGAAGTTTTGGGTATTCCTGAAGTATTGAAAAAATTCGATATCGAGCGTGTCGATCAAGTGATTGATATGCTCGGTATGATGGGTGATGCCGTGGATAATATTCCTGGAATCCCCGGTGTGGGCGAAAAGACGGCGGTGAAATTGTTGAAGCAATTTGGATCGCTTGAGGGTCTACTCGCCAATACGGATCAATTGAAGGGCAAGCAAAAAGAGAACGTGGAGAATTTCGCCGATCAAGCAATCATGTCGAAAAAATTGGCGACCATTATTCTCGATGCGCCGTGTGAATTGAATGAAGACGCATTGATGCTAACGCCGGTGAATAAAGAAGCCATTAAAGCGATTTTTGAAGAGCTGGAATTTCGTCAATTGACAAAACGTGTTTTAGGTGAAGAGTCTGCTGCGGCAGAAGCCAAACAAGGCAGTCTGTTTGATTTGGAAACAGAAGTGCCGCCCGCACCGGTTGTGCATACGGTATTGAAGAGTTTGAACGACGTGGAGCATCGCTACACATTGGCAGAAACACAGGAACAAATAGATGCGTTGATCGCGCTATTGAAAACCGAACGTTCATTCTGTTTTGATACGGAGACCAGTGACATCGAACCGATCAATGCGTTTTTGGTTGGGATGTCGTTTAGTGTTGAACCGCATGTGGCCTATTACGTGCCTGTTCCTCGCGAAGAATCAGCGGCTCGCGCCCTCTTGAGTCTATTTAAACCTGTATTTGAGGATCCGGAGAAAGAGCTGATTGGTCAGAATTTTAAGTATGATTATAAAATGTTGCGCAAGTATGGTATTGAGGCGCGCAACAAAGTATTTGATACCATGCTGGCGCACTATCTCATCAATCCAGACGGGAAGCACGGCATGGATGTGTTGAGCGAACAATTCTTGGGATATACACCAGTTTCAATCGAGACATTGATAGGCAAGAAAGGGAAAGATCAGGGATCAATGGCCGATTTGAGTGCTGCTGAAATAAAAGATTATGCGGCGGAGGACGCAGATATTACCCTTCAATTGAAGCAGGTTTTCGAACCAGAACTCACGAAGGGAGACTTGCGCAAGTTGTTTGATGAGGTAGAAGTGCCACTCATTAAAGTGTTGGCGGATATGGAATGGGAAGGTGTTCGGATAGATGAAAAATTTCTGAACAGCTACTCTGAAGAGCTTTTCAAAGAAATTGTGGTGTTGGAGCGTGAAATTCACGAATTGGCCGGAGAGCAGTTTAATGTTGACTCACCCAAACAATTGGGACCGATTTTGTTTGAGAAATTGGCCATTGCCAAGGATGTGAAAAAGACGAAGACTGGTCAATACGGCACGAGTGAAGACGTGCTTTCGAAGTATCAGCATGACCACCCGATCATTGTAAAGATCTTGGATTATCGAGAATTGCGTAAATTGAAATCAACTTATGTGGATGCTTTGCCCGCTTTGGTGAACGTGCATACCGGAAGGGTGCACACCAATTATATGCAAACCATCGCGGCCACTGGTCGATTGAGCAGCAACAATCCCAATTTGCAGAATATTCCGATTCGTACATCGCGAGGAAAGGAAATACGAAAAGCATTTATTCCAAGGGATGCCGAGCATCGCATATTGAGCGCCGACTATTCACAAGTTGAATTGCGGATTATTGCAGCCCTCAGTGAAGACCCAAACATGGTCGACGCCTTCCGTCAAGGCGTAGATATTCACGCCGCTACTGCCGCTAAGGTGTTTGGCGTACCTTTGGAAGAGGTAGATAAAACCATGCGGAGCAAGGCGAAAGCGGTAAATTTTGGAATTATTTACGGTCAAGGCGCATTCGGATTGGCGCAGAATCTGGGCATTTCGAGAACCGAAGCGAAAGAAATTATTGATTCTTATTTCACTCAGTTTTCTCAATTAAAAACATATCAGGCATCCAATATCGAGAAGGCACGCAAGAAAGGATATGTGGAAACCATCTTAGGTCGCCGTCGCTATTTGGCGGACATCAATAGCGCGAACGCAGTTGTGCGCGGCTTTGCGGAGCGAAACGCGATCAATGCGCCTATTCAGGGCAGTGCTGCCGATATTATTAAAATAGCCATGATCAATATCAAAAAGGAATTTGATGACCGTGGATTTCGCTCCAAAATGGTGATGCAAGTACATGACGAATTGGTTTTTGATGTGCATGAGAGTGAATTGGAGCTGGTAAAACCCGTAATTCGTGAAAAAATGGAAGGAGCTGTGCAGATGATTGTGCCGCTAGAAGTGGATATGAACTTTGGAGACAATTGGCTTCAAGCGCACTAAAATGAGTTTTAAGGTTGAAAAACAGGTCTTCAGGATTTTTTTTCAATAAACATGCGCGTTTTTATAACTATTTGCTGAGATTGTGCGTACAAATCGACATATTTCGGATATTGACACTTACAATCAGTAAATTACTGACATACTATGACCACCCAAAATCAATTAGTTATGCTGAAAATGAAATGGATAAAGCCCGCTTTGATAGCTATCGGCTTTACTGCCGTACTGACCTCATGTGAGTCGGGCGGAGCAACTTCAAATCAACCCGTGAAACCGAATCTCGACTCTCTCGAAATGGCGAAGCAGGAAGAATTGAAAAAAATATTCTTCTCTATTCCTGCACCCATGGAAATGGCTGCTTTGATTAAGGAGTCGGGCATTAAATACGATGCCACCATCCTGAACAATGTGGAAAATGCGGCGAAATACACCGGTGAAGCCAAACAGGCGATCAATCTCGGCGTGTATGGAGCAGACTTGAGTTACTCAAGTATGTTTGATGAAAAGCAAAAAAGCGTTGATTATCTCGCTGCTGCTCAAAAGCTCGCTCGCCAAATGGGAGTGGACGATGCGTTGAAAAACGATATGCTTGAGCGTTTGCAAAACAACCAAGACAATCGCGACTCTTTGTTGAAGGTTGTATCGGAAGCTTACACTGACTTGAACGGTTATTTGAAAGAAAACAACCGTGTAGAAATTTCTGCACTCGTTATTTCTGGTGGATGGGTGGAAGCCCTTTACCTCAGCACAAAATACGCCGGTAGCAATGCCCAGATCAAACAACGTATTGCTGAACAGAAATACTCTTTGGATGAATTATTAAAGTATTACGATAAATTCGGTGAGAAGGAAGTACTTAAAGATATGAAGGCCGATTTGCTGGAGCTTCAGAAAGTCTTTAATGAAGCGACCACAACTGCTGCAGGCACTACTACAGCAAAAGCAGATGCCAATGGTGTTGTTACCATCGGAAGCTCTGCAAGCGTTTCCATGTCAGATGAGAGCTTGAAAAAGATTGAAACTTTAATCGCTCAGATTCGTTCAAAATACATCGCATAAACACCACCACCCAAACAAAAGAAAAGTATGAAACTCATTCGATTTATACTCCCAGCAATGCTTCTCCTCACAGGATTGGCGGCTGATGCACAATGCAGAGCATTTACCAAAAACAAATGTCTGCCATTACTCGAAGGGTATGTGCAAAATGAAAACTACAACTCTGCGGTGTTGGTGCCTGGCGATGAAGCCGAATTGCTCCTCACATTTTATGCAGGAAAAGAATACAGAGTAGTTGTTAACGCTCACCCTGTACTCGGTGATGTAGAGTTCGAAATTGAAGACACCAACGGCCAAACATTGTACAGCAATGCAAAAGCTGAAAATAAAACCATCTTCGATTTCAAAATGTCGAATACGCAACAACTGATCGTGAAAGTTCGCGTACCAAAACAAGACGCAACGATTCAACCGGAAGGATGTGTGACGGTGTTGGTTGGGTTTAAAGATGGCAAGTAGAGTGTGCTAGTGTGATAGAATTCTAGTGTGCTAGAGATAGAATTTAGAGGATAGAATTTTTAGAAGATAGAGATTAGAAAGGGCTGGATTTGTTCCGGCCCTTTCTTATTACCAAAACTTATCTGATGAAGGAATATTTTTAGCATATCCTGTGGCGAATGGGTCGAATTGCAACATGCCTAATACATACCATGCAGTAGATGAAACGCAGGGCGAAGTATCGCTGCCATTCCACAGTAGTCCTGATCCGTACCCAGTGGCCAAATTTGTGGCGTAGGGCAGGCCAAGTCCATTGGTTATGCCCGGACTGGCGGAAAGAACTTTTTCCATTTCTTTTAGATAGAAATTGGCCGAAGCCATGTCGCCCGCTTTTTGAAAGGCGACGACCATTTGCCCTGTACCTTCGAGCCAAACAACATCTTGATCAATGTCGAAGCAATAGCCCGATACATTGTAATTGTTTTGTGTTGCGGCCTGTGTACACCAAAAAATATTAGCGTCGATGAGTGTGTGAGTCGGAAAATTTTCGAAGACACAGTAGCCCCATGCAAAATTATCTAGCGCGTATTCATAGGTATTGTCTGGCCAAGAAATGAAAAGCTCATCTATTGCATTCCAGCGATTATTTTCAAGATAATGAAGTAGGTCTGCATGAAATGACGTGTAGCCATTGACGGCATTAAAGGCATCGATCATTCCTTCTGTTACTTTTCCAATTTGTGTTCCGTCAGCTGCAATTCCGCCCCAGAGTCCGCCGTCACTGTCTTGAAGAGAGATTATCCACGCGTCGAGTGCGGAGGAAAGTTCTTCATAATTGGTGTTTCCAGTTTTTTCATGGTAATTATTAAGTGCAATCAATAGCCAGGCATTGTCTCCTAACCATCGATTACCATTGGGATTTCCTGCAGCATCTCTGAATTGATGAAATCCTCCAGATCCGCTTTGAAGTTCTGTTTCAATTCTTGCATTGAAGAAGTTGAAAATTTGTTCTGCTTTTTCAAAATCTTCATTCGCAATAAATACCAGAGCAGAAAGGGCATTATCGTACAAAGAAACAAAATTGGAATTGGCCGTGCTTTCGAGTAGGCCATTGTCATTTTGCATTTTGGAAAACCAATAAAGTGCTTGATTTATGGTAGGGTTATAATGCGGTGTAATGGCGCTTGAAGTATCGGGCGACACAATGATGATTTGTTCATCACAATCCTCTTCTTTCTCATCCCTTTTGCAAGCAGATAAGAAAACCATAGCGATGAGACCATAAAAACAAAGGTGACTATATTGGAATGGTTTGAACAAAGTGTTTTTTTTCGGGCTTGAATATGAGGTAAATATAGAAAAACCCGATCATTTGATCGGGTGTTTTAGCTATGTGATAATATTATGTAGACTTAGAGTCCGCAGAGGGTGCAGATGTAGTAGAACAAAGCGCCCATCACTGCCGAGATAGGGATGGTAATGACCCAGGCTACCAATAATTTTCTGGTAACACCCCATTTAACGGCTGAGATACGTTTTGTTACACCCACACCGATGATAGAACCGGTAATGGTATGCGTTGTGCTGACAGGAATACCTTTGATGGTTTCACCTTGCATCGTCCAAGGGAATTTGAGCCCTTCGGTGAAGAAGAGTGTAATGGCACCCGCAGATTCTGCAGCCACACCTTCGAAGGGCGTCACTTTGGTGATTTTTGCGCCCATGGTTTTTACAATTTTCCAACCACCACTCATGGTGCCAATACCAATAGCTGCGTAGCAAGACAAGGGGACCCACGTAGGCATTTCTTTCATGCTGTCGATGTGTCCACCAGCGATGAGCGCCACGGTGATGATACCCATTACTTTTTGCGCATCATTTCCTCCGTGACCAATACTGAACGCCGCAGAAGAGAACAATTGCAATCGCTTAAACCATTGGTTTGCTCGTGTATTATTGAGCGAGCTCAAGAATAGCGTGAAAACACCCAAAGCAACCACAATGAATCCAAGGAGAATCCATTTGAAGTTGTTTCCATGGAAAAGGACCTTTAACCAATAGCTTTCGAAATCGGATTTGAGATTTGAATCGTCGTAACGTTCTGTTTCAGGAGCATTTTGAAGAATGCGATGCGATTCGGTAATCGACACGGAACTTTCTAATTGGCTAAGTTTCTTGTTAATCTCTTCGGTCAGTGCTTTGTTTTCTGCTGTTTCATCAGCTTTCATTTTATAGTCAGTACGCACAACGAAGATTGTTCCCGTCTTGTCTTGAGCTCCAGTAGAGTCGGTGCCAACATTGATGACTGGAACGAATTCTTTGCCTTCATCATTGTTAAAGGTTAAGGCTTTTTTCAGCACTTCTTTGTCTGCCTTTTCTTTAAAAACCAAAGTATACGAACTACCGCCATTGAAATCTTTTTTGAATTCTAATGCATTCACTACAGTCAAAGAGACCAATAGAATGATAGAAATCGAAACCAATTTCATAGTGATTCCTTTTCTGAAGGAGTTTAGAAACCAAATGGAAATCAGGTAGGCCATCAGCATGCCCGCGAGTGGAGCAATAACAATGAAAATGGCTGTAGCGGTAACTACTCCTGCACGTACAGATTCCCAACCGAAGGCAGCTAAAAAGGCTCCGGCAAATCCACCAATTAAGGTATGCGAAGATGATGAGGGAATACCGTACCACCACGTAATCAAGTTCCACGCAATGGCGCTGAGCAATCCGGCAAAAATCATTGGCAAAGGATTCATTTCAGGAGACGTGAATTTGTCTTGAACCACTTTCGCGATGGTATTGGCTACGCTATGATCTTTGAAAATAAAGAATGCAATGAAATTGAAAAAGGCCGCCCAAACGACGGCTTGAAACGGAGTCAATACTTTGGTTGAAACTACAGTAGCTATTGAGTTTGCAGCGTCATGAAATCCGTTGATGAAATCGAAAATCAAAGCGAGAGCAATGATAACGATCAGAAACGAAGAGTATTCCATAATAACGGATTATGAGTTTTTAACCAGTATCGATTCAAGCACGTTGGCTACATCTTCGCATTTATCAGTTGCGGTTTCGAGGTTGCTGAGTACTTCTTTTACTTTAATCAATTCCAAGGCGGGAACCTCTTCTGCAAAGAGACGGCCTATGGCTTCATCGAATAAATCGTCGGCATGGTTTTCCAAAGAGTTTACACGCACAATGGCTTCGCGCACACGTTGAGCATTGCGCATGTTGCGAAGATCTTTAACCGCTTCATCAATTTCAATGACTTGCTTTAATATGATTTCGCTAAGCATTTCCATCGTTTTCGAAAACTCTCTAACGTTGTATAATTCGATACGTGAAGCTGATCCGTGAATATAGTCGGCAATATCGTCGAGAGAAGTAGCAAGGCTGTGAATGTCTTCGCGGTCGAACGGTGTAATGAAGTTTGAAGATAATTCGAGGAAAATGCGATGTGTGATATCGTCACCAACGGTTTCCAATTCTTTCACTTTGCGGATAATCTCTAGACGTTCTTCGTGATTGTCGGTACTGAAAATTGAAGAAAATGTTCGGGCTTGGTTCACTAGGTTGGCGGTGTCTTCAGAGAATAGATCAAAGAATAAAGCATTCTTTGAAACCATGAAAGAAAATACTTTGGAAATGCCCATTGTAATCGATTTGGAATTATGGCCGCAAATGTCTTCTTTTCATGTTAATGGAATATTAAGTATTGTAAGAAGAGATGAAAAAGAAAAACCGCCTCAAGTGAAGCGGTTTTTGTGGTGCGCCCACCTGGGCTCGAACCAGGGACCCACAGATTATGAGTCTGTTGCTCTAACCGACTGAGCTATAGGCGCGCTACTTTCGTAGGGGCGGCAAATGTAATCAGACATCGGCTATTGGCAAAAGGTCTGCTGGTAAATAGTTGTTTTACGAGTAACTTTGTGTTCAAATCGTATAAAAATGAAGAATGTTTTGTTTGTCTTTTTCTATCTCGTCAGTGTGATTGGATATAGTCAACCGGATAAACAAACCGAGGCCCTGTTTTCGACACCGATCGTCAATTTACAAGAAAGCGCCGTGACGTATGCAGGTCAATCCGGTATGGGCCTTACCTCAAGTATTATGGCTGAAGCTGGTGATTTGGAGAAGTTTTGGAAGAAATATTTCAAATCAGTTCTTGGATTTAGTGGCAAGCGAGGTTCAGGATGGTATAGTCAGTTGGGTGTTTTTTCTTCGTTGTCTTCAGACAGTTTAGGTGTGGCTTTTAAGATAGAGTCAAGTGGAGACTTTGCCCAATTGACAACGGTTGTATCAAGAAATGGTGGATTGCTGTCAATGGAAAACGGTCAGGGCGTTGTTCAGAAAATGGAAGAATTGATGCGCAAGGGAATTCATGATTTTTATTTGGGGGCCTATGACCAAGCAATTGATAGTCAGCAGCGTTATTATGCGCGACAACAAAAAGAAGTCGCCAGTGCAAAAAAAGAAGGTGAGCGATTGGCGCGCGACAAAGCAAAAGCCCAGTCTGATGTAGAAAAATTGGGAAGTCAGATTGTAGCGTCGAAGTCCAAAACAGAGGATTTAAAGGCTGATAAAGTTGCCCTCGACAAAGAGGTAGAATTGAAGAAACGAGAGGAGGAGCAGGCCAAGAAAGAGATTGAATTGAAGAAGACGGAGATACAGGATTTGGAGACTAGTTACAATCAGAAGATGATGGCCAATGAACTTAGCGAAAAGAAGGCTGCACGGATGTCGGAAGACATTGCTTCAGCAAAGGAAAAACTCATGAAACTTGAGGCGAAGGCCATAGATCGGTCGGAGGCTATTTCCAAGGTAGAGAGCAAACGCATTGCTGTTGACCGTTCCATTGCAGAGCAAGAGTCGAATTTGACTAAATTGGAGAATCAAAAATCCAAGCGAACTTCTGATATTGAAAGTTTTAAGGAAAAAATCGAGAAGAATACTGATAAAGTAAAAGAAGAGGAGACAGAGGCGCAAAGTGCTCTAAATGACCTAGAAAGGTTGAAGGCGGCGAAGGCGGCAATGTAGTTTTATACCCGAGGAGTTGATTTTGGGGCATGAAAAGTTAGAGTTATTAAGATAAAATTGTTAATTTCGTGGTGCTTAGTGCATGAGCAGCCTTAACCGAAGTTAACCTTAGCGACCTTTTAGAGGTGTAACGCTAATTTATAGACCCTAGCCATCAGTATGACGCCACAGTTTATCGGTCTCTTCCGGACACTACCTCGCGTAGTGGTTTTCTGTGCGTTTTTTTTCTTAAGCCTTACCGAGAATTTATATAGTCAATGCACATGGTTTAATACCACCGTTGCTTGCACGACCCCCGCGCCTACGGTTGTTGGTAATACTATTTCATGCACACCGCCAGCCATCAACGGCGGTAGAAGAAACTTCCAAGTAACGGGAATGGTTGCGGGTTGCACTTATCGTATATCGAATTGCGGTTCTGGATATGATACGCAAATGACGATTTTCGATGCGATCGGTACTGTTGTTGGTTTCAATGATGACAACGGTCCTGCATGCGCTGGAAGCGCTGCTTCAATTGATTTTACTTGTCCTGCTGATGGCACATACAACATTCAACTTAATCGATGGCCATGCGCAACAACAAATAACTTGAATGGAAATATTACCGTCACTTTATTGAACTGTGTACCAGTATTGCCTGGTTACAACATGACGAACGGAACGCAAGTTTTAACGTGTGGTACTATCTACAATTTTTATGATTCAGGGGGTCAAACAAGTAACTATACCAATAATCAATCTTTAATAGAGACATTCACTTCCGGTACCCCTGGAGAATGTGTTTCTGTAACGTTTACTTCATTTGTTTCAGAAAACGGTTTTGATGAATTGATTATTCACGATGGTGCCTCAGTTGGTGATGGTGTGATTGCAACATTAACCGGTGCAGTTGTTGGTTTGCCCATTACTTTCACTTCTTCTTCCGGTAGTTTGACCTTTGAGTGGGGGTCAGACGGGAGTTCGGTTTTTGCCGGTTGGCAAGCCACCCTTGAGTGCAGCACGAATTGCGGTACACCGCCACCACCATGCTCTAATTGCGCTAATGCAACGGTAATTAGCGCCTTGCCATTTTCTGGCAATTATACCACCTGTGGTGCTTGCGATGATATAAGTGACGGTGATGGCTGTGTAACAGGCTATTTGGGTGGTGAAGATTATGTGTTTACTTATACACCAACAGCCACCGGTGCGGTGAATATCACATTAAGTGCAACGTTGAATTGGACTGGCATTTCAGTTACTTCCGGTTGTCCGACGGCTGGTGGCACATGTGTGGCTACAACAGGCAGTTTTGCAGGCAACCCTTCTATTTTTAACTTGACATTGAACGCAGGAGAAACTTATTATATCATCGTTGATACCAATCCAAATCCTGATTGCACTCCGTTTACAATAGATATTCAAGAATACATTGTTGACCCAAATAGTTACATAATAGGTAACTCCAATGTTTCAACATGTTCTGGGACCTTTTATGACAGTGGAGGATTGTTTGGTGAGTATCAGGACAATGAATTTTATACTTATACTATTTGTAGTTCGTCTAGTGGAGACTGTATCAAGCTAGATTTTCTCACATTTCAAACAGAAAGCGGGCTAGACGTTTTAACTATTTATGATGGGCCCAATACGACATCTCCGGTTATTGGTACTTATTCGGGAAGTACATTGCCGCCTTCAGTAATTTCTACAACGGGCTGTTTGACCTTTGTTTTTGATTCTGATGGTAGTGTTACTTATCCTGGGTGGAGCGCTGCCATTTCGTGTATTAGTTGTGGCGGCGGACCGTGTGCTGAAACATGCACAGGGGGGCCTGCACCGCTAAATGATGCTTGTTCAGGCGCGCAATCAATAGGCGCCTTACCAACACCAGCGCCTTGCCCTAGTGGAAGCGGCGCGCCCATTACGATTAATGGAACCAATCTATGTGCTACAGCAGAAATACCATACAGCTCGCTGTTAGGCTGCCAACCAACAGGTGATATGGCCTCTCCTGCTGCTGATGTGTGGTACACCTTTACCATAACAGCTCCGATTCTTCAGGTTCAGATTTATGGTTTGAGTCAACCAAATG
This sequence comes from Flavobacteriales bacterium, assembly GCA_049318685.1. Classification (GTDB taxonomy): domain Bacteria; phylum Bacteroidota; class Bacteroidia; order Flavobacteriales_D; family Sanyastnellaceae; genus JAIXWP01. The sequence continues at coordinate 7,718 of JBMOFW010000022.1, read as the reverse complement.
TGGGATTATATGAAGGAACGAATTGTCTCAATATGATTCCTTTAGGATGCGCCGTTGGTAATGCCGGCATATTGAATACTAGCTTTCAAGGTTTGGCTCCGGGACAATATTTTTTGCAAGTAAGTGGAGGATCATTAGTTGATCAATGTGATTTTGACCTTGTGTTGCGGAATCACTTCGATTGTCAAGGATGCGTTATTCAAAGTGATTTAACTGTCACCCCGCCTCCTTCAAATGGGGAATATCAAGCCGGAGAAACAGTTACGTTTTGTTATACCATAACAAATTACAATCAAACCTCGGCTAACTGGCTTCACGGTGTTGTCCCTGTTTTCGGAAACGGTTGGGATCTTTCAACTTTGAGCACTGTGCCGGCGGCAAGTTGCTCTGGTTCCGGAACTTGGTCGTGGTATAACAGTGCAATTACAAGTACCGCTACAGGTCAGAATTATGGTCCGGGTTTCTTTTATGAAACGTCCGCAGGCAGCAGCTCAGGAGTTGTTGATGGAAACCCTGGGAACAATTTTGGGGATAGTAACGGATCGAATCTTTGTGATTGGACTTTTTGTTGGACGATTTCTACATTGCCAGAGGGCGCATGCATACAAGGAGCAAATTTGAATGTAGGTGTGAATACATTGGGTGATGGGGAGTCAGGATCATGGACCTCCTTGGCTTGTATGCAAGACCCGGTAACCACGTCGTTTGCACAACTTAATTGTTGCCCTGCTCCGATTGTGAATGTTACACCACCTCTTTGTACTGGGCAGAGCAATGGAAGCGCTGTCGCTCAAGGACAAGGAACAGCTCCGTGGGACTATGTTTGGAGAAATAGTGGGGGTGTAATTATTCAAACTAACTTGGGAGTTTCAGGGTCTGTGACATTAAGCGGCTTAGCAGCGGGATCCTATCTTGTTGAAACAACAGATGGAGCGGGCTGTACTGCATCAGAATTGTTTCAAATTATAGACCCCCCCGGTTCTGTGGTTTCTATTTCACCGACAGCGCCGAGTATATGTTTGGGTTCGCCCGTTACGCTCACCGCGAGTGGAGCCACGACCTATACTTGGAGTCCTGCCACTGGGTTGTCGAGCACCACAAGTGCTACCGTAAGCGCTAACCCATCCACCACTACCACATACACGGTTACTGGAACAAGCGGTTCGTGCACTGACACCGAAACAGTTACAGTAAGCGTTTCGACGCCCGTTAATGCCGGTACGAACGGATCTGTTACGGTTTGTGCGACGGGCACACCGGTGAATTTATTTTCTTACCTCGGTTCAGGCGCGAATAACACGGGTACTTGGTCTGGTCCTTCTTCTTTATTAGGGGGATATGCTGGGACATATAACCCAGTGACTATGACACCAGGTGTATACACCTATACGGTGACAGGAACAGCGCCTTGCGGCAACGCAACAGCAACCGTAACGGTTACAGAGACCACTCCACCGAGTGCGGGTACAAACGGGACAGCAACCTTGTGTAGTAATGGCAGTGCTGTTAATTTGTTCAGCTATTTGGGCGGATCACCCTCTACCACCGGGACATGGTCTGGTACGAATGTCTTAACGGGCGGTTATTTGGGCACATATGATCCATCTACACAAAATCCCGGAGTCTATACCTACACCGTGCCTGCGGCAGGTGCTTGTCCAAGTGTTAGCGCAACCGTGACCGTTTCTGAAAACCCCAATCAGACTGCAGGAACGGGCAGTAGTCCTAATTTTTGTGCTTCGGGAAGCTCATTTAATTTGTTTTCGTACATCAGTGGTTCACCAAGTAGCACGGGGGTTTGGACCGGGCCTTCAGCGTTGAGTGGAGGAAATTTAGGGACATTTAATACTAGTACGAATACCGCTGGAGTATATACATATACCGTTAGTCCGGCCGCACCTTGTCTGCCTTCGTCTACAACGGTCACAGTGAATCTTGTTCCGCCAGCGAATCCAGGAGTGAGCGGTACAGCTTCAATTTGCTCAGGAGGCAGTGGAAACTTGTTTAGTTCATTAGGGGGAACTCCAGCGAATACAGGCACTTGGTCTGGGCCAACCACACTCACCGGTGGTTATTTAGGGACTTTCACCGCTCCGACCAATACCGCGGGAACGTATACCTACACCGTCGCTGGCTCTTTCCCTTGTCCTAGCGCGAGCTCAACTATGAATGTGAATATTGTTCCCGGACCAACGGCGACGATTGTTTATTCTGCTAATCCATTTTGCAGTAATGATTCGGATAGTAATCCCACGATAACGGGAACTATAGGGGGCACTTTTAGCGCTTCTCCTGCGGGTTTATCGATTAATAGCACCACAGGTGCCATCCAACCATCTTTAAGTGCATCGGGCGCATATACCGTGACCTATACGATAGCTGCATCAGGTGGATGCCCTGTTTTTACAACGACCACAACAGTTCAGATTTTGGAGCCTCTTCAAATTTATGTAACTGGGACGAATCCTACTTGCGCAACGAGTTGCGATGGCTCTGCTGATGCATTAGTTACTGGTGGTCTTCCACCGTATTCTTATGCATGGAGTGGATCTGGATCAACATCTGCAACGGCTACTGGTTTGTGCGAAGGCACATACACAGCTACGGTGACGGACGCTGCGGGATGTGTGACCTCGTGTACACCTGTCGTACCAGCAGGATGTTTTCAAATTCAAGGGATACTCGTTGATGCTTGTGGCTTAGGAGCAGAGGAAGGGCTAAATGAAATGGTATTTTTCCAAGTGGGTTCGAGTCCTTTGGCAACGAGTGGCCTTACGGTGACTTGGGCCACAGCAAATACTTGGCAAGGACTCTGTACCAATCCGACATTTATTGCGAATGTAAACGCTACTATTACGGGTGGCGGTTCGCTCATCGCGGCTCCGGCAACGCTTCCCGCAGGAGCTAATGTTGTTCTTATTACTTCCTCCACAACGCTTTCTTCTACTAATTTGTTTACCGATCTAACTGGGCCTCTTTATGTGCTTTTTCAATGCGGTTCACAGACGTCAGGGAATTTTACGAATAGCTCTGGAAGTCCAGGATTGAAAACCTTGACCATGACATTTAATGGAGGCTGCACGGATCAGGTGTCATACTTGCCGGGTTCTTTAACAACAAATGTTGATACGGGATCAAACGGAGCTTCGGTGGTATATACATCGGGCGGCGTGCCTACTTATGTCAATTATGGTTGTTCTGTTCCAAGCAGTATTCAGAACTGTGATGTGCTGTTGACAGCTCCGCCATTCGATGTAGTGGTCTCGCCTTTAACTAGTACTATTTGTGAGGGTTCTAGTGTAGTATTAAGTGCTACTGGCGCTGACTCGTATACTTGGTCGCCCTCCGGCACCTTATCTGCTTCCACCGGTGCAAGTGTTACGGCTTCACCTACGATTACCACTGTTTATACTGTAACAGGTATTACGGGCCCTTGTAGTGAAACAGAAACCGTAACGGTGAACATCGACAGCACTCCGACCGCAACTGTTGTGTACAATGGTTCTCCATTTTGCAGCGATATTACGAGTCCACAAGCACCTGTGATTTCAGGAGCATCTGGCGGTTCTTTCAGCGCATCGCCATCTGGTTTGTCCATCAATGCGCTGACAGGCGCCATAACGCCTTCTTCTAGTTCTCCGGGAACCTATATGGTTACGTATACGATTCCGGCTAGTGGTACCTGTCCTTCATCAACGACTTCTACCAGCGTGACAATTACTTTATCGCCTTCTGTTCCCGCTTTAACACCCGCAAATCCCTGTTCGGGATCAGGCGTAGTTTTTACGGCGGGTAACGGGTCTATGTTTGAATTCTTTATTAATGGAGTTTCACAAGGTCCTGCCTCAACCACCACCACATTTACTTCGGGTACATTGAATGGAGGAGATCAGGTTTGCGTAAGAAGCACTCCACCTGTGCCTTTTGTCATGAATGGAAATATAAACGAGCCCGAATGGGGATCTCCGCTATCCACTTCGAACAGCGGTCCGGCCACAAGTGGTTTCGGAACAGACAATAGAATTGACGCGATTTATCTCCGTAATATGAATGGCCTATTGTATGGGGCTGTAGCAGGGAATGAACACGATGGAAATGATCAAGCCAATAACAATTGGATTTTATTATTCATTGATTCGAAACCGGGAGGCTTCAACAATTTGTCAGCATGGACCAATCGATCGAACGTGCCATTGAGCACGAATGGCTTGCTCAATTTAGCTCTCACACAAAATGTAATATTCGATGCTGGTTTTGCTCCGGATTATATTTTGTGTATGAATCAAGCATCGGCTACGGCCTATTTTGATTTGTATGATATGCAAGCCAATGTGAACACTTATTTAGGAAATAATATGGCCAATCCAAGCAAGTTTGGATTTATTGGAAATGGTGGCACAGGCGATTATACCCATGGATTCGAGTTCACCTTTCCGCTGTCACAAATTGGCTCTCCTGCCTCGTCGATTCAAGCGTTTGCGATGATGGTCAACGACCCGAACGCGGGAGTACAAACTTTTTTAAGTAATCAGTTTTTGTCGCCTGCGAATTCTGCCCAAGGGAATTTTGGAAATGGATTCATTGACTTCAACAATGAACCACCTAGTCCTGTGAGTTTTATGCTGAGCGCTGATTGCTTTGAGGAAACTTGTGTTACGGTGTTGCCAACAATCACGCCCACGTTTAATCCTATTGCGCCCATTTGCTATGGTGATGCCGCTCCGGTATTGCCGACAACATCAACCAATGGAATTAGCGGTACGTGGTCTCCTGCGGTGAGCAATCTTGCAAGCGGCACATACACGTTTACGCCCACATTACCTCAATGTGCGAATTCAACTACATTGAGCATAACAGTTAATCCAGAAACCTTAACCACACCTATATACCATGACTAAAATTATTACCATGAGAACACATTTTGCGGCCATTATTTTGGCTGTATTGTTCACGGTGCTGACAAATTCCATGTTGGCCCAAACAAATCCTTCTCAACCGCATCAGGTTTGTATGGAGGCGATCGAACCCTATCAGGTCGATTATCTCGACGGGCCTTCAGGCACACCGGGTTCGACTTATGCCTGGACCCTCAACGTGGGTACAGCAACGATCACCGGAGGGCAAGGCACCAACACTATTACCATCGATTGGGGACTGACACCTCCAGGTTTGTATACCGCGGCAATTACCGTTATCGAAACCAATGCAGGCTGTCCGGGCGATCCAGTAACGTTGGATGTGGAGATTATTGAATTGGAAGCGACTGTTACCGCAGGAGTGTCCCCAATATGTCCGGGTGAAGATGCCACATTTACATTTAACGGAACACCAAACGCGGTTGTATCTTATACGTTGAACGGCACACCAGCAACAATCACATTGAGTGCTTTGGGCACAGGTTCTTTGACCGTACCTGGAGTTTCTACTGATCAAACCATTTCTTTGGTTTCGGTTTCAAACGGCACCTGTACTTATGATGAGACAGGCACAGCTACTGTTGCTGTAAGTCCATCATTGCCGGCAACGGTTTCTCCTGCTGTAACGCCGATTTGTTATCAAGACAACGCCGTGTTCAATTTCACCGGGCCCAATGGCGGAACTATTGATTATATCATCAATGGTACACCGGGCACAGTGACATTGGATGGTTCAGGAAACGGAACGGTAACGGTGAACTCGGCAACGACTGACCAAACAGTTACTTTGGTAAGTGTGTCGAATGGAACTTGTTCGAATACAGTTACCGGAACAGCAACTATTGTTGTGGAGCCGGAATTGAATGCTACGGTGGCGCCTGTAAATACACCATTGTGTTATCAGGAAGACGCTGTGTTTACATTCACAGGTCCAGCAAACGGCAGTGTGGATTATACCTTGAATGGTTCGCCGGCTACGATTACGCTGGACGGCACAGGAAGCGCAGCGTTGACACTTCCTGCTTCTACAGTGAATCAAGTGGTTGTTATCACAGCAGTGTCTGATGGCACATGTTCGAATCCAGAGACTGGAACAGCTACCGTTGTTATCCAACCAGAACTTAACGCAACAGTAGCAGCGGCAACAACACCAATTTGTTTTGGTCAAGATGCGATCTTCAACTTCACAGGTCCTGCAAATGGTAGTGTGGATTATGAATTGAATGGCACACCAGCGACAATTGCGCTTGATGCATCGGGCAATGCTACATTGACACTTACGGGAGTTTCAACAGATCAATCGATCACGTTGACGGCTGTTTCTGACGGCACTTGTTCAAATCCAGAAACAGGTACAGCCACAGTGGTGGTGTTGACTGAATTGCCAGCTACTGTCACTCCGGTGACTACGCCAATATGCGAAGGTGAAGACGCGGTGTTTAGTTTCACAGGTCCTGCCAATGGCACTATTAACTATGAATTGAACGGCACTCCTGGAACGGTTACTTTGGATGGATCAGGTAATGGAACTGTCACTGTTTCAGGGGCAACTACAGATCAATCTATTTCATTGGTATCGGTATCGAACGGAAGCTGTAGCAACCCTGCCACAGGAACCGCGACTGTAGTGGTTAATCCGACACCGGTTACTTCTCCAATCTATCACAACTAATAAGAACGGAATCATAGCGTGAAGCAAATAGGTATCATATTCATTTGGTTGGCTGCCTTGTTCAGCTGGTCCACGTCCGTGAGTCAGTCGGATACGCTATGCGAATCGAATGCTATTGGTACTTACTATGTTGTTGGTTGGCCGGGAAGTACGTTTACATGGGACACACAAGGTAATGGTGTGGTGACGGGTCAAGGTAATGATTCGATCAGTGTCGCATGGACTTCGGGTCCCGGTAACTATACGCTTTCTGTTTTTGAAACTAGTAGTGATGGATGTGATGGGCCTATTCAATTATTGGATATTGTTATTCTGCCAGAATATGCCATCACAGAGAATGTGCAGATTTGTTTAGGAAATACATTCACTTTACCTGATGGCGGAATCGTAAATTCTTCTGGAACGTATATTTCGAATTTAACGACTGTTGCAGGTTGCGATTCAATTGTGACGACTATTCTCGACGTTGTTCCGGTAATTACAAATACTGTTAACGCGGAAATCTGCGCTGGTGGTTCGTATACCTTGCCTGATGGCTCAACGGTGACTACAGCTGGAAGCTATGATGTGACGCTTGTTTCAGCGGCAGGTTGTGATTCAATTGTGACGACGATCCTCGATGTTGTTCCGGTAATTACAAATACGGTTAACGCGGAGATCTGCGCCGGTGGTTCGTACACTTTGCCTGATGGTTCAACGGTGACGACTGCCGGAAGCTATGATGTAACGCTTGTTTCAGCGGCGGGTTGTGATTCAATTGTCACTACGATCCTCGATGTTGTTCCGGTAATTACAAACACGGTTAACGCTGAAATTTGTGCAGGAGGTTCTTATACTTTACCGGATGGAAGCTCCGTGACTGCTGCAGGAAGCTACGATGTAACACTTGTTTCAGTGGGCGGCTGTGATTCGATTGTAACAACGATCCTCGATGTTGTTCCTGTAATTACAAATACTATCAATGCAGAAATTTGTGCGGGTGGTTCTTATACATTGCCAGATGGAAGTTCCGTGTCTGTTGCCGGAAGCTATGATTTAACGCTTGTTTCAGCGGCGGGTTGTGATTCAATTGTAACAACGATCCTCGATGTTGTTCCTGTAATTGCGAATACTGTCAATGCAGAAATCTG
>JBMOFW010000021.1:0-22555 GCA_049318685.1 Flavobacteriales bacterium | reverse complement strand
TGTCACCGGCCTTCACAGCGCCAACCATCACCAATACCGATAAGCCACTGATCAGAAGACCAAAAGCAATTTTGGTGGGGGTAGACGGTTCTGCATTGCGCAATTTGAGAAACGAAAAAAAAGCCACAACCAAAGGTGTAAGCATGATCACCCAAAATGGATTGATCGATTGACTCAAATTGGTTGACCAAACACTGATTGATTCGCCTTCTGCAGGAAGATTTTCTGCAGGTACGTTTTTGAAATACGTCGGATAATCGAAGGTTTTAACCGCTTTACCATCTTGCTTTATCACACGAAATTGCTCATCATAGGCTTTCATACTGTCTTTCTTGTACGTAATATCAGATGACAGTTTGAGCGTGTTCATTACTGTGGCCGTGGTGCCTTGAATTGTTCGGTCGGTATAGTTGTTGGCCCATGTATTCAATGCTGTTCCATTGAGCTTGAATACCGCCCAAAACATGATCACTACAGCGAATATCGTCAAGAGGGCACCCACTGGTTTTTTATCTTCAGGGCGGGCTTTGAAGTATAAGCTAGCATAAAACAAAATGACAGGGATACAGGCGAAGATGAACGCGTCTGTGCTATCACTACCGAAAATGGCTGAGTGCGGATTGCTGTCGCTTTCAACACCATTAATGAACCAACCACCCAATCCGAAAAGTACAGATGGGAGTAAAATCAACAAAGTTATTTTTGAAAGTGGCATGTCACCGGGCTTCGTTCCTTTTGGCGCGGTGTGACCTTCATAATGTTTGGTGCCGAGCATGAATACAATCACGCCAATCACCATTCCAACGCCCGCCGCAAAGAATGCCCATTGCCAGCCAAGCATATTGTACAAAGCAGCGCCAAAGAAATTGCAAATGAATGCACCAACATTAATCCCCATATAGAAAATATTGTACCCTTCATCCTTGCGTGCCTTGAACTTTTCATCGTTATAAAAATTCCCCAATAGGGTTGAAATATTGGGCTTAAAAAATCCATTGCCGATGATCACAAGGGTCATCGCTAGATAAAGCATGGGCAAGGAATGAATCCCCATCATCATGTATCCAGCAGCCATAAACAAACCACCGATAATGATGGATTTATAATAGCCCAAATAACGATCTGCAATCAATCCTCCGATAAACGGAGTGAGGAATACCAAGGCGATGAAGGTGCCATACAAATCCGCGGATTCTTTTTCAGACATGCTGAATCCGGTTTTCACGTCTTTCAAATACAGCGTGAAAATACCGATCATCAAGTAATAGCCGAATCGCTCCCACATTTCAGAGAGAAACAGAAAGGGGAGTGACTTGGGGTGCTTTGAAGCCATATTTAGTCGCGGATTAGTTGGTTTCCGGCGTTGCCATCATTTTTTGAAGTGTGCGGCTCAATACAAAAAGAATAGCCGCCGCTGCACCAGTCATCACGATAAACAACGTGAAGAATTCATACAGATTGGTTATTTGATAACCGATGAAACTAGGATATACTGTGTCTGCTGTTGGCTCTGATGGAGGAATCAATGCGCTCAACGTACCGGCAAACTTATTCGCGGCAGCATTCGCCAAAAACCATGTACCCATCATCAATGATGAAAGGCGAAGCGGAGCTAATTTTGAGACCATAGACAATCCAATAGGTGAGAGGCAGAGTTCGCCCATAGTATGAATCACGTACAAGGCCACCAACCACCACATAGATACTTTTTCTCCCATGCCCAATCCTTTTACGGCAATGGCAATAATGACATATCCAATAGCAACTAAGGCAAGACCCCAAGCCATTTTGGTTGGTGAAGATGGTTCAAGATTGCGCTTATACAAGAATCCCCACAAAACAGTAAACAAGGAGGCAAGTGTAATCACAGCAAGAGGATTAACAGATTGGAAATACTCGGCCGGCATTTCCCAACCAAACAAATGACGATCGGTTTGGCGATCTGCAAAAAGCGTAAGCGAAGCTCCTGCTTGTTCGAAAGCTCCCCAGAAGAAAATCACGAAGAAGGCCAAAATGAAAATCACAATGATGCGCTTGGTTTCGAATGGTTTCAAGCTGCGATCAGTCAAGATCAATACTGGCATTACGACCATTGAACCATAGATAAAATAGGAGATGATGTCTGTATCAGACTTAAACCATTGCTTGAAATTCAGCATGAAGAAAATGATTCCAATAGATCCCACAATCATGAGGATGGCTTTCAGATCGAGCGGTTTAACTACTTTACCAATTTCTTTTCCTTCTTCAGAAATCAAGTATTTTTTCTGCAACATAATGAACGTGACCAATCCCAAGAGCATACCTATACCTGCCGCCAAGAAGCCCCATTTATAATCGCTAAAAGAGCTACAAATGAGCGGAGAGAAAAAAGCTCCGAGGTTGATTCCCATATAAAAAATGGTGAACGCACTGTCGATACGACGGTCGTTTGCAGGATAAAGCTGACCTACCATGGTAGAGATATTTGGTTTGAAAAAACCATTACCCACAATCAAAGCAGTCAGACCAGTCCACATCAACGGAACTCCACCTTCTGCGCCAACGCTGGCACTCATAAACATAAAAAACTGGCCAATAGCCATCAACAAACCTCCAATCACAATACTGCGACGATTGCCTAAATAGCGATCGCACAAATATCCTCCGAGAAGCGGAGTGAGGTATACGAGTCCGGTATAACTACCATAAATTTCAGAAGCTTCTTTGTCATTGAGCAATAGCACCTTTACCATGAAGAGCATGAAAATGGCGCGCATTCCATAATAGCTGAAGCGCTCCCACATTTCGGTCACAAACAAGAGATAAAGACCAAATGGGTGCTTCGTAGAAGAGCTGTTATTTGTCATAAAAGAATTTTGGTTTGATTAATAGGTTTCCGCCAAATGTACTAAAGGCGGCGCAAACTTCGATCATTTCGAATTTTACGCCGCCTTTAAGCGAGCTAATGCCCTAACTATACGCTAATTTGTTTACAAATTCGCTTTGAAATACTCCGTCATCTTGGTGTATAAGTGAAGTCGTGTGTGACCTCCATAGATGCCGTGATTCTTGTTGGGATAAATGAACATATCAAATGGAGTATTGCTCTTCACGAGAGCGGTCACCATATCCATGGTGTTTTGATAATGCACGTTGTCATCAGCACTGCCATGTACAATCAAATATTTTCCTTTCAATAAATCCGTAAAATTGATAGGTGAATTGTTCTCATATCCACCTTCGTTTTCTTGCGGAGTACGCATGAAACGCTCGGTGTATATACTGTCGTAATATTTCCAGTTTGTTACAGGTGCAACAGCTATACCTGTTTTATAATAATCAGCTCCTTTTGTCATACACAATGAAGTCATATAACCTCCATAGCTCCAACCTTGCATGCCAATGCGGCTGCCATCTACGTAAGACTGAGTTTGCAGGTATTTCGCGAAATCAATGAAGTCGTTGGTTTCGGCTTTGCCCAAATTCATGTAGGTGGCGTGCTTGAATGCACGACCGCGATATTGTGTGCCTCGAGGATCAACACTCACTACAATGTAGCCTTCCTGACACATCAATTGATGCCACATGTAGCCTTTGCCTTCCCATTGATTGACAACAGTATTGTGACCAGGACCGCCATAAATCGCCACAATCACCGGATATTTTTTCTTCGGATCAAAATTGGCCGGCTTCATCATCCAACAATTCAGATCAATGCCTTCACTGTTTTTGAAGGTGAAAAATTCTTTTTTAGCCAATGCATATTCTTTCAAACGTCCTTTCAAGGCATCATTCGTCACTACTTTACGAATCTCTTTACCTTTCTGATCAAACAAGGTGATGTTGAGTGGAGTAGAGGCATCGCTATTTGACATCAAATAGTATTTAAAGCCTTCACTGAACGTCGCATCATTGCTACCTGATTTTGTACTGAGCTTTACCGCCGCCGGTTTTTTGCGTGTATATGCCAAAGAATACACGTGCTTTTCTGTGGCACCTTCCTGACTTGAACTGTAGTAAATAGTAGAGGTCGATTCGTCAATTCCATAGAAATCGATCACATCCCAATTTCCGGAGGTGAGTTGAGACAATTGTTTTCCATTTATATCAAATAGATAAAGGTGGTTGTAATTGTCTTTTTCAGAATTCCAGATAAAACCAGAGCCATTGCTCAAAAAAGTCAAGGCATCATTCACATCAATATAGGTATCCGCTTTTTCATCGTAAACTACCGTTGACTCAACTTCATAAGGTTGTGTTTTGGCTAAATCAGTGGCCAAGAACTCTAAATGATTTTGATGACGATTCATGCGCATCACAAAGAGTTTGTCGTTGTTTTTGGTCCATTTGATGCGTGGAATATATATGTCAGTTTCGGTTCCAATATTCACCATGCGATTGGCCTCTCCAACACATTCATAAATGAATAGTTGAATGGTGCTGTTGCGTTCACCGGCCTTTGGATATTTGAATGTATAGCGATCAGGATAAAGTTCACCGTAAATATCCATTCCAAATTCTTTCACTTGCGATTCATCAAAGCGATAATAGGCTAGACGATCTCCCTTTGGACTCCATTCAAAGCCCTTCACTACAGCAAATTCTTCTTCATAAACCCAATCCGTAGCACCGTTGATGATGGTGTTCTTTTCACCATCACGCGTGATTTGAATTTCTTGCATAGAAGGAATGTCTAAATAAAACAAGTTGTTGTCACGAACGAATGCGACCTTGTTGCCATCTGGAGAAAAATCAGCAAGGCGCTGTTTTCCTTTTTTGAAATCGGCCAACTGAATCGTTTTTCCAGTTTTCAAATCATGAATAAAATAGTTGGCATAAAAACTATAGCGATAGATCGGCTCAAAATCAGTCACGATCAAGATTTTTGATTCATCGGCACTGAATGCGTAGTCGTCAAATCCTTTTTCCGCGTTACCGAAAATGGTTTTGGATGTCGCAATGGTTTCTACTTTTTGTCCGGTGGCATAGCTGTACTTTTCAATAGTGGTTCCGAAGGCATCGCTTTGATCCATTAATGAGTAGTGCATCCCATCATTCATCGAATTGAGTCCTGCAAAGAATTCGCCTGAAAATTCAGAGCTTTCCCATATCAATTCATTGGTGATTTTTTTTTGTGCGGTAGTGGTCAATGACAATTGAACCAATAATGCACAGAGAAATAGAGTTACTTTATTCATTGTCTTTATGCTATGAGGCGAAAATAAGTCAGTCGAGGCTTTTTTATCAAAAGATATATGATGAACGGTGCTGAGCATTGCATTGTTAGTTAATTCAAGAGGGGGATCGACGGATAAATATTCTCTTGTTATTCATTTGTACTATGTTCAAGCAGATCGACACTTCAGATATAATCTATTTTCAGACCATTCTTGGCGAGTCATATGTGTTTACCGATGATGAAAGCTTAGAAGCATACGGACATGACGAAACGGAGGATCTCGTTTATCCGCCCCATGTGGTGCTCAAGCCTGGCCATACGTCTGAAGTAGCCCAAATCATGGGGTATTGTAATGAAAAATATATCTGTGTTACGCCTATTGGCGGGCGCACAGGCCTGAGTGGTGGAGCTTTATCTGTTCATGGAGGTGTGGCCTTGGCGATGGAACGTTTTAATCGAATCATCGAAATTGATCAAAAAAACCTGCAAGTCATTGTTGAACCGGGAGTAATCACGCAGGTGCTCCAAGAGGAGGTGGCTAAAGAGGGTTTGTATTATCCGCCCGATCCTTCAAGCCGAGGAACATGTTTTATTGGTGGAAATTTGGCGGAAAATGCCGGAGGTCCACATGCGGTGAAATATGGCGTCACCAAAGATTTTGTGCTAAACCTAGAGGTGGTACTTCCTCATGGTGAAATCATCCAGACGGGCGCTAATACATTGAAAAATTCCACGGGATACAATCTCACCCAATTGATGGTGGGCAGTGAAGGAACTTTGGGTATCATCACAAAAGCTGTTTTGAAATTGATTCCAAAACCCGCTTCAGACATATTGATGTTGGTTCCTTTTTCTTCAGCCGAGCAGGCCTGTGAAGCGGTGAGCGCCATCTTTCGAGCAGGCATTACTCCATCAGCTTTAGAATTTATGGAACGGGATGCTATTGATTGGACCCTCCGTTTTGTTGACGGAGTAACACTTCCAATTGAAGAACACATTCAAGCCCACTTACTTATCGAAGTGGATGGGAATCATATGGAGTCAATGTTGGTGGATTGTGAACGCATTGCAGAAGTAGTTGCCCAATTTGGGGCTGGTGAAATTCTATTTGCTGATGATACCGTACAAAAAGACAATCTTTGGAAACTTCGTCGAAGAGTAGGAGAGGCGGTAAAAAGCAATAGCGTCTATAAAGAAGAAGATACCGTGGTGCCTCGATATGCTTTGCCGCAATTGTTGAAAGGTGTCAAAGACATCGGTGAAAAATATGGATTTAAGTCCGTTTGCTACGGGCATGCGGGTGATGGCAATCTGCATGTGAATATTATCAAAGGGGATTTAAGTGAAACGGTTTGGCAAAATGATTTACCCAAAGCCATCGAAGAAATATTCCGTCTTTGCGTTTCACTCAACGGGACACTAAGTGGAGAGCACGGAATAGGCTGGGTGCAAAAAAACTATATGCCGTTAGCCTTCAATTCAACTCAACTTCAATTGATGAAAGCAATCAAATCTGTTTTTGACCCGAAAGGAATTTTGAATCCTGGAAAAGTTTTTCCTGACTCAATATAGTTATTTCATAACATAAAATTCGTTAGGAATCCAAGATGTTTTATGCTTTTTGTGTGACTTATTAGTGCTGTAAATCAATGTTTTATATCGGTTCTGTTAAAAACTTTTAGGAATAAATAACAATATTCTTCTTGTATAATATGAAAATGCCTCTATCTTTGTCTTGTATTTAGGTAGTGTTACCTAAGACACATAAAGAGTTAGTTGAGTTGAGCCGTCCTGGCTCAAAACAATTACGATAGTTTTTAGTTTTTCAGTTTAAGCCATTAAGCCCCGTCAACGAGATGGGGCTTTTTGGTTATATATGTTTTAGTTTTGCTCCCCATGGTTCAAGTAGTCATCATAGGCGGAGGTGCAGCGGGATTCTTTTGCGCAGCCAACATTTTACCCGCACCGGATGTCTCCATCCGCATCGTAGAAAAATCATCAAAAACCCTCGCGAAAGTCAAAATTTCCGGCGGCGGACGATGCAATGTGACCCACGCCTGCTTCGAACCCAAAGAACTCGTCAAATTCTATCCACGTGGTGCTCGCGAATTGCTAGGACCGTTTCATACATTTCAACCTGGTGATGTATTCGATTGGTTCCATTCACGTGGTGTTGAATTGAAAACGGAAGACGACAATCGTGTGTTTCCGATTACGGATAAAAGTCAAACGATCATCGACGCCCTTGAATCGGCGGTAGCAAAAAATAATGTGCGCGTCGACTTGAATACGGGGATAACCGCGATCAAGAAGGAAGACCAAGGCTATGAGCTAACAACAGATGCTGGTACAACTATTCGCGCCGATTACTTGGTGATTTCGGCGGGAAGTAGTCCTCAGTTTTGGTCTTTGTTATCCAAAACTGGTTTCCCCATGATCCAACAAGTTCCCTCGCTGTTCACGTTCAATATTAAACATCCAATTATTGATGGATTAGCGGGGATTTCAGTTCCGTGGGCGGAGGTGTCCATTGAAAAATCAAACTTTACAGCCCAAGGTCCTTTGCTCATTACCCACTGGGGATTAAGCGGTCCTGGTATTCTAAAACTCTCTGCATGGGCAGCTCGATCGCTTGAGCAAGTCAACTATGCATTTAAGATTAAGGTCAATTGGTTGGGGAATGAAGATTTTGAAGATGCTATATCGGCATTGAAAAATATGCGTGACCTACACCCCAAAAAATTGACTTCATCGCAATGTCCTTTTGGATTAGTAAGTCGACTATGGAATAGTATGCTCGTTTTTAGTGGAATAGAACAAAAAAATTGGGCGGATGTGAGCAACAAAAAAATGGAAGAGTTGGCGCAAGTACTGACGGCCTTTACATTTCACGTTAATGGGAAGTCAACCTTCAAAGATGAGTTCGTGACTGCCGGTGGAGTAGACCTTAAATCGATCAATTTTAAAACGATGGAAAGTAAAGACTTTCCGAATGTTTTTTTGGCCGGTGAAGTGCTTGATATTGATGCGGTAACCGGAGGGTTCAACTTTCAAGCAGCATGGACTACGGCTTGGATTGCAGCAAAGTCGATCAGCGAACGTGTGCACTCTCAAAAATCCTGTTAGATTTGTGACCTAAACCCAAGATTTATGTCAAATAATCTTCTTAAAGGAAAAAAAGGGATCATTAGTGGCGCTTTAAACAACATGTCTATTGCATGGAAAGTGGCCGAGAAAGCCTATGAACAAGGCGCTGAGATCGTATTGACCAACGCACCAATAGCGATGCGTATGGGTGAAATCAAAGAACTTTCTGCTAAAATTGGCAATGCCCCCATCATCGCAGCTGATGCGACTAATGAGCAAGATATCGATAACCTCTTTACGCAATCGATGGAACACTTCGGTGGTAAAGTAGATTTCGTATTGCACAGCATTGGCATGTCACCAAACGTGCGCAAGGGCCGTCATTACACCGATGTGAACTATGAATGGTACAAACAAACTTTGGACGTAAGCGCCATGAGTTTGCATAAGATGTTGAGCGCTGCGTACAAAAAAGATGCGATCAACGATTGGGGATCTGTTGTGGCTTTGACTTACATCGCGGCACAACGCATTTTCCCAGATTACAACGATATGGCGGATGCCAAATCATTGCTCGAAAGCATTGCACGTAGTTTCGGATATCATTATGGTGTGAAAAAACATGTGCGTATCAACACCATTTCTCAATCGCCAACAGTGACTACAGCGGGAAGCGGCGTGAAAGGCTTTGATGGTTTCATCAATTATTCTGAAGCCATGTCGCCACTCGGAAATGCTGATGCGGAAGCATGTGCAGATTACTGCGTAGCGATGTTTAGCGATTTAACACGTTATGTGACAATGCAGAATCTTTTCCACGATGGTGGATTCAGTATTACGGGGGTAACTCAACCGGTTGTAGAACGATTCGCAACAGACGGAGAATAATACAAGAGGCCTTCGGGCCTCTTTTTTTTTAACTTAATGACAAAGAATCAAGCCATTGTAATGGCCATCTCTGTGACCGTGGGTTCAGGGATAGCCTATATCGCCGTACCGCGTCATGCCGATAAATCGAATTCTGCGCCCTCACGGCCAATAGACACCTTGGCCAACGATACTATTTCAAAAACGCCGATTGAAATGCCTGAGTAAGGCGGCTAACAGCTTCTTTTGTTTCAGGCAAACCAGCAGGTGGTCCGTAGGGCGTCTTATTGACATCAATGATATACAAGCGACCATCAGCGTGTCGCAGAATATCAAACTCGCAGAACTCGACATTCATTGCTTGGGCAAAGCGAAGTATGAGCGCTTGTTCGTCTGCTGAAAAAACTTCTTCCGTATTGTGCATCGAAGCATGATGAACTTCATTGGTGAAGCGTACATGATGCTCTTTGAATTTTTTATAGACCAACGGAATTTGATTTCCTATCACAGGTACACGGTAGTCAACCACATATTTTTCATCAAATACATTGTCCAACAATATTTGATATACACTCGCAGAATCGGCTTCGGCAATGGGACATTGAATTATTTCACCATCATGTAAGGCATTGATGTCGCTTTTCCTTACAGCAGTGCCTTGGTGTTTTGTTGGGTCAATAAATGTGTTGTATCCAAAAACCTGAAGGTGGACTTCATCTACTTTGTTTTTCGAAATATCCGTGCACCCTATGTTGAGTACTTTTTTATCCTTAATTGAATGAAGAATGCTCGGATCACCACGTGTTATGTCTTGGAAATAAATAATCAGATCCGCATTCTTGATTAGTTTGTTGGTAAGGCGAAAATTCAACGCATCCGCTATTTTGAATATGGTGGTGCGCTTGCTTGGAAAATCAGGATAGGTCACTATTATAGGCAAACGGCCACCATTGCTCAATCTTTTGCTTAAGTCTTTGACATAATACTTCACGTCTTTTCCGATGATTTCGAAAAAACTTGTGCGAGCATGATAGTCATTGCGCCAACCTGTTTTTTTTGATGTCATTTTGCGGTTACAGTTCGGGTAATAAAATCATTGGATAGGTCGCCGCGTGCCGGAGAATACTGACGGCCATAAAATATTATTTGCAAATGAAGTTTGTTCCAAAGCTCACGTGGGAAAAGCTTTTTAGCATCCTTTTCGGTTTGTTCGACCGATTTGCCATTGGTCAACTTCCATCTTGTCATCAGTCGATGTATATGTGTATCCACCGGGAATGCGGGTTCACCAAAGGCTTGCGACATGACGACGCTGGCCGTCTTGTGACCCACACCTGGCAAGGCCTCCAATTCTTCAAATGTTTGAGGAACTTCGCCATGGTGAAGGTCGACAATCATTTCACTTAATCTATGAATATTCTTGCTTTTGGCAGGCGATAGGCCACAGGGACGAACAATAGATTCAATTTCGCTTACCGACAATTTGCGCATGTCGTAGGGATTGTTGGCCAATTTAAATAGGGCAGGGGTCACTTTGTTTACGCGCTCGTCGGTGCATTGAGCAGAGAGTAAAACAGCAATCAACAAAGTATAGGCATCTGTATGATCGAGCGGAATAGGGGTTTCCGGATAGAGCTTTTCTAGCTCTTGAATAATGTATAGGGCCTTTTCTTTCTTGGTCATATATTAACGAAACTTCGTATCGGAAGGGTGCTCTTTGGTCAGAATCATTGTGGTGTAGATTCCGTTGATGCGTAGATCGATAATATTTTTCTGTTCTGGAAAAATTTCCATGAGCACATTGTTTTCGATATAAATCGATTTTGCCGCATCCGGAAAGGTGAATTCCATAAATACCTCGGTTAAGTCGGGGGCCACTTTCTTGCCCACCCAAGTGTATTGAACGGCATTATCGTTGATTTTTATTTTAAAGTGTTTATTTAAATAAAAAAGAATAAGCCCGTCTGTTTGAGTGTATTCCTGATCTGTGCCTAGTTTTATGGGTTGTGGGCAAGAAGGGGCAATCATGGCTTCGAGGTCATCAGTAAAAATTTTACACGTCACCTCGTACATGTTGGTGCGTGCATTGAATTCTACGATATTGTTAGATACATAAAACTTATGGGTTCCTGAGAAAAAAAGGGGAAGTATCAATATCCAAAGAAGGTGCTTCATCGTGTACAAATAAGTTGGCAAGTTACGTGGATAAAAGGAAAATTGTGGAATTGAAAAGTTATTTTTGAGCCGATGAAATCAATCTACACGAGCCAGGCTGCGCAGAGCAGTGAATTAATCGACAAGGCAAAACGCATCGTCATTACGAGCCATAAATCGCCGGATGGTGATGCGGTTGGATCGTCGTTGGGGTTGCAACAATTTTTATTGTCATTGCACAAAGAGGTAACAGTGATTTTGCCGGATGGCGCAGATGCTTACTTGCATTGGATGACCGGCTATGCGGATATTGTCTTGTTTGAGGAGAATCCTACCGGTGCGGAAGAGCTCATTGCTCAGGCGGATTTGTTGTTTGTATTGGACTACAACAACTATTCACGCACGGGCGAGGCGATGGAGAAAGTCCTTCGAAAGCACAACCGACCGGTAATCATGATAGATCATCATCAACAACCGGAGCCCATTTCATTGGTTGAATACAGCGATACTTCCGCTTGCAGTACGAGTGAGATGGTGTATATGTTTATTCAATCCATTTCACCCAATACGAAATTAAGTTTAGGTGGAATAGAGGCTTTGTATTGTGGAATTATGACAGATAGCGGTTCATTCCGTTTTCCGAGTGTGACACCCGATACGCATTTGATTGTGGCTGAAATGATGGCTTTGGGATTGGATCATGCACGTATTCACCGCGAAGTGTATGACACGAATTTGTTGGATCGTCTGCGTTTGGTAGGCTTTGCATTGAGTGAAAAACTTGAAGTTTGGGAAAATTGTGCAACGGCGATCATTAGTTTAACTCAAGATGAATTGAAAAAATACAATCATCGTCCCGGAGATACAGAAGGTTTGGTGAATCAAGCTTTGAGCATCAAGGATATCAAACTTGCTGTGTTTTTGCGCGAAGGCAATAATGAAGTGAAGCTTTCATTCCGTTCGAAAGGAAACTTTGATGTGAATCAATTTGCGCGAGGATCATGGAATGGCGGTGGACATAAAAATGCTGCCGGCGCCCGCACTGAGGAAACATTGATTGGAGCTATTGCTAGATTGAAAAATGAACTTTCAGCGATTGCTGATCAAATTGTTCAATCATGAAAATACTTCTTGGAATATTCTCTTTGATGCTTCTTAGCTGCAATGGTTGCAAGCAAGGAAAAGATCAAACCAATATGGCGCCGCCAACAGAAATGGAGTTGATCGAACGCAATAAGCAAATGCACTTGCAGGAAACCAAAGCTATCAAGGAATTTATTAAAGAGAAAAAATGGCCCATGACCGAGACTGGCACGGGGCTGCATTATTGGATTTATGAAAATGGTTCCGGAGAATTGGCTAAAACAGATGATATCGTAACGATTTCATATGTAGTCAGTTTATTGGATGGAGAAGAAGTATATCGTTCAGATGCGGGCGGTGGTGGCTCGTTTAAGATCGGTATGGATAATGTGGAAAGTGGATTACATGAAATGCTATTGCTGATGCACGTCGGTGATAAAGCGAAAGTAGTCTTGCCATCCCACTTGGCCTTCGGTTTAACAGGTGATTCAGGCAAAATTCCGCAAAGTGCTCCTCTGGTTTATGATATTCAACTTATTTCGATAAAATGAAAAACAGCTTTCTCTTGGTGCTGCTTGCAGCATTGATAATATCATCATGTTCGACCACACCTGAAGGGTATTCAGAATTGGCGCCCGACCATTTTATGAAATTATTGGTCTTGGGAGATGATCATCAAGAGTCGATGAATACAGCGTATTATGGATTGGATATAACGCTTTTTCCGGATTCTGTGGGGCGATCGCAAACTTTTTTATTGGTGCACCCAGAAGAATTGTATCGTTATTTTAATCAAAATGAAGTATTAAAGGAAATCAATGAAATGAAGCAAAATCAGATTATGCGCTTCATTGTTCCTGGTAAAACAGTGGCCGCGCTATATGTGGGAGATTCAACTGCATTTGCTGCGCGTGCTGAGGTAGAATGTGAGGTAAAAATGGAAAAACGTTTCTCAAGCAGTGAGAACACGTGCACGTATTTCATGCATAAAGCGCAAGAGGGAATGATTTCAGAATTGGATGCCATCAAACTTTGTCAAGGAACCACCAATAGAACTTGGGAAGATTACGGCAAAGTGTCTTTTTCGTGGATTCGTCGCAGCGAAGGAGATTCGGTGAAAGCCGGTCGTGATATCGTTGTTCAATACAATACCTATTGGCTGGATGGCACTCGCAAAGACACCTTGACGGCGATGGCACTGAATTTTGGCAAGCCCGGTCAATTGGTTCAAGGCATGCAATATGCTTTGTCACTCATGAAAGCCGGCGAACGTGCTTTGGTGTATATGCCAAGCGAATTGGCTTTCGGTGAGTCGGGAAGCTCTACAGGAATAATTCCCCCGCGAACACCCATTTACTTCGATATCAACGTTCTTGAGGTGAAAAAAAACGACTAATTGTTTCATTTGGGAAACAAGTATGGCTGATCTTCGTTTAAGAAGCAACCCTATTTCTTGAAAAAGTACATTCTAATATGGATAGCTTTATTTCCGACTTTGTGGTCAATTGGCCAGGATGAGCTCGGAATTGCAGGCAGCACGCGTTGTCCGGCGAATACAGTATGGAATAATCCGAGTTCCATTGTCGATTCAAGAGCATTTATAGATATCAATCTGGTGGGGGTAAATGTCTTCGCCAAAAACAATTTCGTTTACATTCCTTCAGCCTATCAATGGCAAAACATAGACTCTATGTCTTTGCCCGGATTCGCTCGCGACAATTCACCTTATAGAGTCTATACCAATACGATGGTACATGGACCATCAGTTACTTTCGCTGTTAAACAGCATGCCTTTGGGCTGAGCACTGCCGTGCGAGTAGTGGCCGATGTCCGCGGTGTGCCAAAAGAATTGGGATATTATTTAACAGAAGGATTTCAGTATCGTCCTCAAATGGGAGTTCCACAACAAGTCAAAGATTTGCGCGCCAATGTATTGAGTTGGGGAGAAGTCGGATTGACTTATGGAACAATCATCAGTCGAAGCGCTGATATGATCACCCAAGGAGGAATTACGGTTAAAAAATTGTGGGCCATAGGCGGGGTGGGGATGCGTCTTGACGAATGGAATTACATTGTAGAGGATAGCAGCACAATGCGTTCGATCAGTGTGAAAGGGGAGTACGGATTCAACGACCCAGTTACTGGCGGATTCAATTGGAAAAATGGCTCTGGATATGGCATTGATTTAGGAGTAACATTCAAACAGCGCAAAAGCAATTCAGAAGGGTATACTCCTTATGACCCCTGCACAGATGGGGATTTTCGCAATCGTTTTGGGTTCTCCATCTTGGATATTGGTCGCGTGAAATTCAAAGGAAATTACT
This sequence comes from Flavobacteriales bacterium, assembly GCA_049318685.1. Classification (GTDB taxonomy): domain Bacteria; phylum Bacteroidota; class Bacteroidia; order Flavobacteriales_D; family Sanyastnellaceae; genus JAIXWP01. The sequence goes on along the minus strand of JBMOFW010000021.1, from coordinate 7,879 downwards.
ATCGAAATGTATTCAATGAAAGTGAAGAAAGTCAATGGCAAGATTTTCAAGGAACCCAAGTTGAAGATATGTCTGATATCGATAGTCTTTTTACAGAAGGTCTGGGCGCCGCACAAACTAATGCGGATGGTACTCCATTCTTGATGCGATTGCCGACGGCTTTTTCCGCTTTTTTTGATTATAATCTCGGGCATAATTTTTATATCTATAGCACTATCACTGCGGGATTGCCTTGGAAAAACAGATTGGGTGTTCAGCGTGCTTCTTATCTCGGTGTAGCTCCCCGATGGGAAATAAAGCGCTTTGAAGTGTCTTTGCCCATTAGCTTATATGAATTCAGACAACCACAAATGGGGATGATGATGCGTTTTAACAGCATCATTATTGGTAGTGACGACTTGCTTGGATTGATTTCCAAAAAAGACTTGTATGGTGCCGATTTCTATTTTTCACTGAAGTATACCATTTTCAAACACTGGAAGTGCGACCCTCCTAAAAAGAAAAAGGCTCCAGTTCGTCGTCGTGGAAATTTCGAACCTGTACCATGTCCTTCTTGGTAAGTTGGAATTATCACGCTAAATTAGCCCTATGAATAGTCAGGAAATGGTTTTCACGGCAGAGGCGGTCAATGCTTTTCGTGAAATAGTGGCCAATACGCAGGAAATCTCACTCATTGCTGCGGAAAAACTGCGAGCAAAGATTTTTCATCGTTTGCATCTTATTCAACATCATCCCATTCAAAGCAGTAGACAAATCGACATTGCTTTGGAAGGACATTTCCGCCTCACCACAGCCGACAATATCAAAATCTACTACAAAGTCGAAGAGGGCCGAACGGTTATTCTTGACCTGCTCGTAGGGTAGAATGGTCGATAGATCTCACGAACTTCCGTCCTGCGGGTAAATGGTACACAGGATAACGAAAGGCAGATGCCTCGAAATAGGGCGAATTGCGGTAGATCCAACTCAATTGCATCCAATGTTCTTGCATATCCGGATCGGCAGCTAATGCTTCTTCAAAGCGTTTCTTCAACGCAGGATCCGCATTCAATATTTCTTGTGCCTTTTCTTCAAAGACGTAATCACTAAACCATTCTTTTTGCTGAAGCACACTGTCAAAGAAATTCCATGCGAAGAAGCTGTCTTCCGTGCGTGGATCCAGTGTTTCTAGAATATATCGAATGGCGGGTTGATTGACCGGTATGATTTTATCGCCTTCAAAAAAGCGAATATCCATACTGTCTAATCGCGCATTCACTTGATAATGCAAGTAATGCCCCTCGTAGGCTTTGTCCAATGTTTTCAAGTCATTCAAATAAAATCCGGCAACCTTGAAAGTAGTGTCTTTCGAAAATGAATACATCAATACACCATTCAACTGCAATCTTTCTATGACTTGTTCCCATGCCTGCGGAACGAAATAATAGGAGGGGACATCGATCATCACTTCTGGTTTGAAACTGCGAAAGAATGGAATGTCTTTTTCGTAAGGCTGGTTTTGATCATATCTCAAACGCGTCCCATGACCGACCAACGCTGGTTCGTATACGGCTTCATATCCTTTAAATTTCAATTGACTCACCACTGTGGTGTCCAAAGAATAGCGTGCAGGATAGGTCGAAATATTCGCGTAATATTGAAATGCATCGCGTCTTTTTTTCAAAATCATGGCCTTGTCGCGATGCATGAATTCACATAATTCCACCATGAAAAAATAAGTCGCTTCCACACGTTGAGCGTATGGTTTAAGCATATGCGTTTCGGTGATGAAGCCAATGGTATTAAATAAAGCCGCATATCCAGAGGCGAATCGTGGCGTTTCTAAGAAATCCAAAATGCCACTATCGGGTGTACGTCCCATGTGATTGACATAGGGAATCATCTCAAACCCGCGTGCTTTCATTCCAGAATACAATGCTGGTTCAATGTTATTCTTGATAAACTCTCCAAGCACGGGCCCAATCTTATCGGCTTGTGTGGAGATCAAGGTCATGGTGTATGGATAATCCGCCCCATTGCTCACATGGGTATCAACAAAAATATCGGGATCAACTGCGTGAAATAACTGCGTGAACGAGCGGGCGTTGCGACTATCGCATTTGATGAAGTCGCGATTTAAATCCAAATTCCGGGCGTTTCCCCTAAAACCGTATTGTTCCGGACCGTTTTGATTGGTGCGGCTTACCCCATTGCGAATCAAGCTTCCATCAATATTGTATAATGGAATAATGCATATTATGACAGAATCGAGAATGGATTGATTGCCCATCGCATTACTCAACAGTTCTTTAGAAAATAAGATGGATGCATCCACACCATCCGGTTCTCCTGGGTGTATGGCATTGTTGATCAAGAGCACAGCCTTGTTTCGATCAAATAATTCTGGAAAAAATTGACGGTCTTTGTTGATAATGAAAAGATGTAAAGGTTTACCAACATCTGTTTTTCCATATGGTACCATATGCGCAATGGCGGAAGTGTCTGCCATGTTTTGAAATTCTACAATGGCCTCATGCCATTCAGGAGTGACATTTCCGGTGAATGGAACATGTTGAGCAAATGAGATAAAGGGGCAAAAAAACACCACTATATATAAAAAATACCGCATAATCATGAAGCTTATCTACAAGAGTAAAACGGAATCCTTAATTTTAGACCGTGAATATCAATTTTTCTCCAGACGCCAACATTAAACCCGAAAGGGGACAGGTGCTCTTGTCAGAGCCTTTTTTGAATGATCCTTACTTTAAACGTACGGTCATTTTGTTGTGTGAACACAACGAAGAAGGCTCTTTCGGGTTTGTACTCAATAATTACATCGATGTTGAGCTCGAACAAATCATGGAGAATATGCCCAATTTTGGTGGCAAAATTAGCATCGGTGGACCGGTGCGTAATTCCAACCTATACTACATTCATACGCTTGGTGATCAGATAGAAGACAGCTTGGAAATTTTACCGGGCGTATTTATGGGAGGTAATTTCGAAACACTTCGTAAAAAACTATTTAGTGGCAAAGTAGACAAGAATCAAGTCCGATTCTTTGTGGGATATAGCGGTTGGTCGCCTGATCAATTGCAAGCGGAAATCAAAGCCAATTCGTGGTTTGTCACCGACGTTGACCGCGAAACAGTCATGGACACGGATATTGAAGATCTCTGGAAAGTGATCATGAAAAAATTGGGTAAAAAAGGAGAGATGATCTCTAAAATGCCCGAAGATCCCAACCTGAATTAGGAATGAGATAATAGGAGTGAGGAAATCCCTCACTCCTCATTCCTCATTCCTCACTCCTCAAGAAAGGGGTAGCGGTAGTTTACCGGAGGAACAAATGTTTCTTTTATAGTGCGTGGACTTACCCAACGCAATAAATTCAAATAACTTCCTGCTTTATCATTGGTTCCGCTGCCACGCGCACCACCGAAGGGCTGTTGTCCAACTACGGCACCAGTGGGTTTATCGTTGATGTAGAAGTTACCGGCAGCATTTTCCAAAACACGCGTCGCTTGATCCACGGCATAGCGATCATTGGAGAAAATGGCTCCAGTCAACGCATATTCACTCGTCTCATTCACCAAATGCAGGGTTTCGGCCCACAATTCATCTTCGTACACATACACCGTCAATACAGGTCCAAAGATCTCTTCGCACATGGTTCGGAACTTTGGATTGGTAGTCAAAACCACTGTTGGTTGAATAAAATATCCTTTTGAATCATCACAGTTTCCACCGGCAATAATCTCGGCATCTGGTTGCGTTTTAATATACTCGATATACCCTTTGATTTTATCGAAAGCTTTGCGATCAATGACAGCATTGATAAAGTTGTCAAATTTATCAGGTGCTCCCATTTTGAAGCTATTCACATCCGCCACCACTTGATCTTTTACTTTGGTCCAAATCGATTTTGGAATATAAGCACGACTAGCAGCACTGCATTTCTGTCCTTGAAATTCAAAGGCGCCACGCGACATCGCAGTGGCTACTTCCATCGGATTGGCTGATGGATGTGCAACGATGAAATCTTTACCACCAGTTTCGCCGACAATACGTGGATAAGACTTATAAATGTCGATATTGCCTCCAATGGTCTTCCATAAATGCTTGAATACAGCAGTGGATCCTGTAAAATGTAATCCGGCGAATTGAGGATGATTGAAAATGACTTCACCGGCAGTCGGTCCATCAACGGTCACCATATTGATAACGCCATCCGGAACACCCGCTGCTTTGAACAATTCCATGATGATTTGCGCACTGTACACTTGACTATCTGCCGGTTTCCATACCACCACATTGCCCATCAATGCTGGAGCAACACACAAGTTGGCTGCAATACTCGTAAAATTGAAAGGTGTAAGCGCAAATACAAACCCTTCTAATGGACGATATTCCAATCGGTTCCACATACCAGGCAAGGATCCCGGTTGTTCTTTATAAATCTGATTCATGTAAGCTACATTGAATCGGAAAAAGTCGATCAATTCACATGCAGCATCAATTTCTGCCTGAAATGCATTCTTGCTTTGTGCTAACATGGTAGCTGCATTCATGCGAGCTCTGAAGGGACCGGCCAATAAGTCGGCGGCCTTGAGGAAAATAGATGCACGATGCTCCCAAGGAAGTTGAGCCCAACGCTCGCGCGCGTGTAGCGCAGCATCAATGGCTTGATGCACATGATCTGCAGTACCATAATTCATATGGCCAATCACTTTTGCATGTTCATGCGGGGGAGAAAGTGGTCGCTTGTCTTCAGTGCGCACTTCTTGGTCACCGATGTACATGGGAACATCCAACAACGGACCATTGTACATATCTGCATACGCTTTTTTCAATTCTGTGCGTTCAGCAGAACCGAGTGCATACGATTTTACAGGTTCATTTACCGCGAGTGGCAATTGATATACTCCTTTTGGCATATAGATAATTTTTGCCAAAGGTAACAGAGGAAGCCTAACTACAAAATGACCTGAATTACAATAACTGTTATTCTGAGATCAATTGGTCAAGATTACAAATCCATCGCGTCCCATAGTGCGCTCCAAGTCGGCAATGTCAATTCTTCGTCCATTGATTTGAACGCCTTGCTTTTCACCAAAAACCTTCAAGCCATCTACGTTGATGCCTTCGGGAAAGTCTAATCCCAATAGGGTAGTGGCGGGGCCATTTTGATCTTTAAAGAAAATAACGATGGCCGTTTTTCCAAAATAATTGCGCGCAAAAGCGTATATATTTCCGGAATTGTATAGTGGGATCATTTCACCATAGGTCAATGCCATATTGGAAGTACGCAATTTGGTAAGGGCGGCCAAGGATGTTTTCAAATGACTTTGCAAACTATCCAACCCATCAAATCTCATCATTCGGCGATTATCCGGGTCATTGGCGCCGGGCATACCTATCTCATCTCCGTAGTAAATACAGGGAATTCCAGGAATAGTCATCATAAAGGCTTCGAGCTGCAGCAGACGATTGTAGCCATCTACAGATTTATTTGAAATTTTTCTTGTCCATCCTGCAAGCTTGGGATCTTCGGAAAAAGCAACACTGCCATCGGCATAACTAATAAATCGAGCGCGATCTTGATTGCCCGTAATATTGCCCATCAAGTGATGACTACCATAATAGGTTGAACTTTGATTTACTACACGTTCCAAGTTCTCAAAGGACGTTTCTGGCTTGGCAAAGGCGTCCACCATGGCGTCATACAAATTGAAGTCAAATTGAGCGTCCATTTGGCCCGAATTCACGTAACTACTAATTAATTCTGGATTACCGTAAGTTTCACCAATTTGAAATAATTTCTTGTCCGATTGATCTTTTATTTTACGAGAGAGTGTCTGCCAAAATGCTTCGGGAATATGCTTTGTAGCATCGTGACGAAAGCCGTCCAAATCATAATTGTTTACCCAAAACATAGCAGTATCAGTTAAAGCTTCAACCACTTCTGGTTTTGAAAAATCCCATGTAGGCAAAAAGGTGTCAAACCAAGTGGTCAGACGATGTTCGTCCCATTTTTCCGTGTTCATAGTGCCGTCTGGTAAATAAAGCGGCGTGGTCCATTCCGGATGTTGCTTGTACAACAGGTGATCTTGATGCACGTGATGCGCCACATAGTCGAGCAGCACATTCATGCCATTTTCATGAGCAATATCGATCAATTCTTTGAATGCCGCTTCTGACCCCAAACGGTCATCTACCTTGGTTAAGGCCGTAGGCCAATAGCCATGGTAAGCAGAAAAGGTGCTTTTTACGCCTTTGTCCCATAATCCCCATGCGCCTTCAGCATTGCGTGATATGGGAGAAATCCAAATGGTTGTAATGCCAAGATCTTTGAAATAACCCGATTTTATCTTGGCAATGATTCCTTGCATGTCGCCTCCCAAATTATTGGCTTGTGGCAAGATGGATTTGTCGAGCGTAGGACGATTGTTTGTTGAATCGCCATCAAAAAATCGATCGATCAAGACAAAGTACATAACGCTATTTTGAAGATCGGTTCGATCCAAATTGATACTCGCGGTAATTACGTCTCCATGAGTCAATGGAATCAACAAATCATTTGTGCGGTGGTGCGCATCACAGACAAAAACCCGAATGAAGCTTCGGTCTAGGTTTTTTGCGAATGCAGGAATCGTAATGCTTATTTGATCTCCATGGCGCTTGTAATCAATCAATCGATTTTCACAGTAAACTAGAATGGTGGTCAAATCTGCGGGTGCAGACAAAACCATGGAGTCTCTAGTGGTTTCCAAAGTATGAATCAATGAGGGAAGTACATGTTTCTCACCAACCTCAAAGACATTGTTTCGACTACCTAATCCATTGTCTGTGGTGATTGCATTGTTTTTATCCATCATTTCTTTTCCATCTTCCCAAACGCGGTATTGATATGATCCCGGGTCTAGGGTAAATGTGGCGGTCCATACTCCATTTACTAATTGTAATGGAGACGCTTTATAATTCCAACCGTTCATTGATCCGGCAATACCAACTTCTTTGACATCATCTGAAGTGGCTTTGTATAGAAAAGAGTACTTTATTTTTTCGGATCGAAAAACCGGTATGTCATGCACAATTCCTCCTGCATATACTTGCATATTGGTGATGGGAATGCTTGTATTAAATGGGACAACAATTTCACCTAAAGCATTAGTTCCAAGTTTTTTTCCTTCCAGAATGAGCGAATCCGCTTTTACATCTCCTGTGATATAATCAGTGATTAAAAATCGTGTGGTATCCGGCTTTAATCGGAGGGGAGAAGCAAGACCTTTGATGTGAGAAGTATACTCAACTTCTTCTTTGACTTTGCTCGTGGATTTGCACGCGGCCATGGCCACGATTATTAAACTAAAAAACCAAATTGCATTTTTCATTCGACTGCGATTTATTGAGTGAATTGCATACTCATCATGCGTTCCTTGCCTTGCATGTCCTGCATAACGCGAACATTACTCATGTTGGAAGCGAGGCACAAAGCTTTCATTTCTGACCCTTTCTTTTCGTGTATTTCGAAATATATCTTACCGCCCGGATTTAATATACTTGGAGCTAATTCCAATATTCGGCGATAGAAGAGTAGTGGATCGGTATTCGGTACAAAAAGGGCCTGTTCCGGCTCATGTTTCAACACCATTTCACTCATTTGATCTTTGTCAGACTCTAAGACATAAGGTGGATTGCTTACGATAATATCAAACTTTGTTTTGATGGTTGGCGTTTCGAAAATATCTTGCTTGAGAAAACGCATAGATAATTTGTGCATTTGAGCATTGGACTCCGCGGTCGATAGGGTGTTTACCGATTTATCAATGCCAATAACTTCCCAAATAGGATTTTTCTTTTTTAGTGTAATAGCAATACAACCGCTGCCGGTGCC
>JBMOFW010000020.1:0-22666 GCA_049318685.1 Flavobacteriales bacterium | reverse complement strand
AGACCGATGTGGGTTCCATAATGGTGTATTGCGGTGTCTGATCAGCTGGTGTATTTGGTCCGAAAGCCGCAATAGAACTAGGCCAGAAAACACGTTCAATCTTTCCTGCTTTCGCAATCTCTAGTATATTGAACAGGCCATTCATGTTGAGATCCCATGCTTTTTCGGGATATTTTTCAGAAGTCGCCGACAAAAGTGCCGCCAACTGGTAGACATAAGCGATGTTGTGTTTTTCAATAACCTGATTCAACCCTTCTTTGTCCAAAACATCGAGTATTTCGAATGGACCTTCATTGAAAACGGCCATGTCCGGCTTGCGAATGTCCGCCGGTACTATTTGATCAATGCCGTATTTGGCGCGCAACGCCATCGTGAGCTCAATACCAATTTGGCCTGATGCTCCAATTATTAACGTCTTCCCTTGCATGGTTATATAGAGGCTTTTTAATCATTGAAAAAGCGCCCCAAATGTATAACTTATCGGACTTTTTTATTCACCCAATTTCCCATTTCTAAAATCACATCAGGGGAGATACTCTCTGGGAGATGGGCATATTCATCGACTGTGCACAATACGCAACGTTGAAAAAGGTGATTCATCCCGTTCATGATCGTCATTTCATAATTATAGTTTTTACCTGCATCCAAAGCGGCCGAGATGGCGGGCAAGTTTTGGTTGGGATTCACCTGAATATCTTTCTCACCATTGAGGGCTAGTACAGGACATTTCACCAATTTCCAATCTTCGGCGGGATCGTGTTCGGCGAAAAAACGCATCCATGGTGATGTGAGAAAACCAATTTGGTACTTTAAGAATTCATTCCAATCCGGAATAAGACCTTTTTGATCGGCCAAGGCGCTATCCAACGCAATGGTCAGCTTGTCGGCACATGTTGTACTATCTGTATTGTTTTTGACAATATCAAGAAAACGAACAATGTTGTTGCTTGCTCCTTGGGCTTGTTCTTTGGTGCCTCCACTGGCTATATAGATGTCATAGTTCTGTTGACGCAACACTTCGCGGCCCGGAACTCCCGTTCCAGCTAGAGAAATGACGAAAGCAATATTCGGGTTTCGAGAAGCGACAATAGGCGCAATCATACCGCCTTCACTGTGACCAATCAAACCGATCTTATTGGGCAGTAAGCGTTTGTCTTGCGAAGCATATTTGAACACACGTTGAATATCATTAGCAAAATCGAGGCTGGTTGCCTTCGAAAAGTCACCTGTACTTTTTCCAACACCACGGTCGTCCATCCGAATAGTAGCAATGCCTTCTGCGGCTAGTCCGTGTGCAATGGCCTCAAATGGCTTATGTCCAAATAGCTCTTCATTGCGGTCTTGCGGTCCACTTCCTGTAATCAGAATAGCGCATGGAAATGGTCCTGTCCCTGGAGGTAGGGTGAGCGTTCCAGATAAGGTAACCTCCATCGTCGAATACACACTAATTTCTTCTTCGATATAGGGTACATCGGCTTGTGCTTTAAGTATATAGGTCGATGTGAATATCAGTAAAGCAAAAATTAGGCCTTTCATAATCAGTATATTGGTAAGCAATAATGGGCTAATCTAGTGATTCATTCAGTGAGATTGGAAGGATTCACTAATTTTATCCTGTTTTAGAACTAGAGACAACCTTGTGCCAGTAATTAGCGTTAGCCCGAAAAAAGACTGTGATATTTCAAATTCTCAAACCGAATAATAAGCAACTCGAAGAAATTTCGGATTCGGAATATCATGCGCTCTTCAAACAATTCTACAAGCCAATTCGCAGTTTTATTTACTATCGCTGCGGTGATGTCGACATGGCAGAGGATTTGACCCAAGATGTTTTTGTAAAACTCTGGGAAAACAAGCACAAAATTGATAAACGTACAGTAAAAGCGTATCTGTATACCATCGCCCAAAACACCACTATCAATCAACTGAAGCGAAATCAATTACTCTATAAATTTCGGAAAATTCCGGGAAGGGATCGGGATGGCGACACTCCTGAAAAATTGATGGAAATGCAGGATTATGAGCAAAAACTAGCAAATGTGATTGCTCTTTTACCAAAAGGAGGGCGCGAGGTGTTCTTTATGAATCGACTTGAAGATCTTACCTACGCAGAGATTGCTGAGCGATTGGGTTTGTCTGTGAAGGCGGTCGAAAAGCGAATGAGTAAAGTTTTGAGTATCTTGCGAGAAAAGCTAGGCACCGAATTGTGAAGAGTCAAATTGGCATCTTTCTGATTTTCATTTTCGCATTCTTGTTAATGCAATTAAGCGTTGGTGCACAAAACTCAAATGATTCTATTTTTAGCTATTCTTTTCAAGATTCACCGCTGAGTGAGGTCTTAAATAAGTTGAAGTCAGATTTTGATGTCAAATTTGCCTATGATGCAAGTTCTATTCGCGAACTAAAAGTGACAGAGGAAATAGTTGATGCGAATTTGAATGCCATATTAGATGCGGTGCTCACTCCATTTTCATTAGGTTATCGTACAGTAGGAAAAGTAATTGTCATTATTCCACTCACGCCTAAGGAAACTCCAAAAGAGGAAATTTTACCCGTTGTTCGATTCTATCAAGTGTCAGGAACGGTCGAAGATCAAGAAACAGGTGAGCCCTTGCCATTCGCCAATGTGCGATTAGCTTCTGGAGAAGTGAATACACAAGGTGATATACGCGGTCAGTTTTTACTCAAAGATTTGACTTCCGATTCGTTGATTTTTACGTTTTCCTATGTGGGCTACGAAGAAAAAAGAGTTTCGGTAAAAGAAATGCTGAGGCAAAAAAAGCCTGTCGTGTCTCTCATGCCGCGGCGGTCGTTTTTACCAACAGCGGTTGTTGAATCAAAAGCATTGGATTTGTTTGAAACCGGTGAAGAAATAGGATTACAGACCCTGAATCCATTGGATATTTCAAATATCAATGGACCGGGTCAACCAGATATTATGCGCGCTGCTCAGTTGCTTCCCGGAATAAATGCGACCAACGAAACTAGCAATGGACTTATCATTCGCGGTAGCGCTGGCGATCAGAATTTGTTGACCATTGATGGCTTCACGGTGTATCATATGGATCACTTCTTTGGTTTGCTGAGTGCCATTAATCCTGTGGCCGTAAAAAATATGCGCATTCATAAATCACCAGGACCCGCTTCCATAGCCTCAAGAGTGGGAGGATCTGTTGAAATTACCGCCAAAGAGGGAAGCCGATATGCACCCGCAATGAGACTTGACATGGGCCCGTTGCATTGGGGAGTAATGCTAGAATCGCCTCTGGGCAACAAACAGCGGGCATCGATGATGATCGCTGCTCGACGCTCTATTACAGATATCATTCAAACACCCGCATATAAATCGCTTTTCGGAACTATTTACGCCGGGGGAATAGGAAATGATGCTGCGGATGCTTACAAGCAAGCCGATTATGCATTCAACGATGTCATTGCTAAAACGACTTGGCGACCGAATGATCGTTCGCTTTTTTATATTAGTCTTTATTCCAGCAATGATGATCTAGCAATTAATTATCAAACCAAAGATCAGTCGAATAATTTTCAATACCAATTTTCAGATATTTCCAGTTGGGGGAACCGCGGAGTGGTAGCAGGACTCGAACGAATGATTAACTCAGAAGTAAATACACAAGTGACCATTGGCGCGAGTAGGTTTTCGAGTGAATTGTTTGCAGTGGATACCTTATTGGATTTTCGGGATGGAGAGATTACTCGAATATTTCGCAGTGATCAAAACGTATTGACGGATTTGAGCATTCAAAATGATTGGCACTGGAAACAACACAATGGCGAATACACATTCGGTGCGCAATGGAAGAATTTGCGCATTACCCGCATTCTCAATGACCTTGGAAATGAAGGTTCAGAGGATGAAAGAGCATCCTTGTTCTCCATATTCGCGCAGCGCGAATGGAGAATAAAAGCGCATCAACTGAATGTCGGCGGAAGGTTCAATTATTTTGAACCTACAGGGAAATGGTATCCAGAATGGAGATTGAATTACAGTTATGCTGTGTCGAATACATGGAAAGTGAAAGGGGCTTCCAGTCTAACCTATCAATTTGTGCACCGCACATTGGAGCAGCGCCTATTTCAAAATCTTCCGGATATATGGATGATTTCAGATGGAAATGAACTGCCTGTGATGAAGGCTATTCAAGGATCCTTAGGTGCTTTATATCATAATAAGGGATGGACAATGGATATGGAGATTTATTACAAAGAATTGATCGATCAAGCCATTGACCGAACACAGTGGTCTTCATTTGCAGATATCGCTGCGCCATATTTAGTAGGTAGAGGTTTTGCAAAAGGATTGGATCTTTTGGTTGCAAAAGAATGGAATGCACATCATGTATCAGTAAGCTATACGCTGTCTAAAGCACGCATCACTTATCCAGATTTGGATCAAGAAGAAGCTGTACCACCTGCGTATGATCAATTGCATGAGGTAAAGGTTTACTATGAATTGAAGTTGAATAATTGGGAAGCCTCTGCTATCTGGGTCTATGGCAGTGGATGTCCGTATACGCAATTCTATGGTTTTTATGAAGCGGTAGTTCCCGGTTCAGGGCTAACTCAACTTCCGGTGTATAGTCAAATCAATGAGCAGCGATTAGATCCATATCACCGATTGGATCTCAGTATAGGGTATATTTGGTCTAGAAGACAAGTTGGATGGGAATTTAGGGCTGGATGTTATAACATCTACAATCAACAGAATATTCGTGATGTGCAGTATCTTTCTTTTCCTTCGAGTGAAGGAAATTATAAAGTCGAAAAACGGAATGTCTTAATGCTAGGGCGCATACCATCTATTCAAATCACCATGACTATCCGATGAAAAATGCACTCGTGTATATTGTATTTTGCTTGATTTGGTCTTGTCAGTCCGACGAAACCGAGAATAGGCGAATCATTCTCAATGGATTTTATCGATTGGACAACGACTCAGCCAATGTGCAATTGGGCTTCTTTTCGAGTGAAGGGATTTTTGAGACGATATCGAGTGACGAATTGTATGTGGTAGGAGAAAATGAAATCCCCTTGGTATTGGATAACATGGTCTATGTAAATCAGGACAATGTCCTCAGTAGCGGAGATTCTGTTTGGCTGAAATGGAATGGACAGGTGGTCGCGGCAGCTGGTGCCCCTCCGGCGATCAACGTTACCGATATGGGAAATTCGAATATTGTCATTGATGTAGATAGCCCGGGTCAAGAGGTTTTTGATATTGCTTGGACCAATTTGGGGGATAATTACAGTTATGTATTGACGCTCACAAATTTGGAAGAATCACCTGTATTGATTCCCTTTGATACTGAAAGTGGTTTGTTTACACAACTGTATAATGGACCAATTGAAGAACACAATGCCTTACTTTATGATATTGATTTTCGCTACTACGGTGCGCATCGGCTTACAGTATACGCTGTTGAAAAGGAATTCGCAGAGGTGTTTTTTTATCGAACACGAAGTGGCTTGGATATCATCCAAACAGGGCAAGACAATGTATCAGGGGCTATAGGGTTTTGGGGGGCAACAAGGGCTTTTGAAGTTTTGTTAAATGTGCAATAATTTGAAATTAGTCGGTAGGGTAGTCCTTTTCATCGATGTAATAGACGACACACTGACACAAACGATTGGATCGAAATGGAGAAGAAATCGAGCTTTTGGGGGGAACATGAGATACCGTTTAACAAAACGGAGGAGCAAGCTTGGTCTGATTTGCAAGTGAGAATTAGTCAATTACCTGCTCAGACAAAAGAGTATAACATCAGTCCTTGGAAATGGATGAGTGCTGCTGCCGCGATTGCTGTCTTGATCGTTTCTGTGTTGTATGTGCTTTCAGACAAGCCTGCTTTGGCTTACGAAACAGGGAATAAAGAAATTGAAGAGATCTCCTTACCGGATGGTTCGGTGGCAACATTAAATGCCGATTCAAAATTGACAATTGATGGAGATTGGTCAAATGAACGTGTCTTGCAATTGGAAGGGGAGGCTTTTTTTCGAGTTGGTAAAGGAAGTCGATTCAAAGTGTTTACAAAATACGGAGAAGTCCTTGTACTTGGAACTTCTTTCGATGTGAAAGCAAGAGAAAATGGACTACACGTGATGTGTGAAACCGGTCGAGTATTGGTGACCGCGAATAATGAAGATGTCATTCTAACCCCAGGACAACAAGCTTTTGTGAAGGCTGGTCATTTGGTTAGTGCCGCATCAGCTCACAGCGCAAAAGCATGGATGGATGGTCTCTTCGTTTTTGAAGAGCAACCCCTCGATGAAGTATTGAATGAAATCGAACGTCAGTTTAATGTGAATATAAATCGCCCTGATCTGAAAGGAAAATTGTATACCGGACAGTTTGGGAATCTAAATTTAGATGAAGCACTAACCCTCGTGTGCGCTCCATTTGGATTGGATTATTCGATTGATAGCAATCTAAACGTGACGATAAAAGAAACCAAAGAATAGGTTTTTTTAGCAAATTTTTTGACACCTGCTCGAATAAATTTGTGAAATAAAATGCGAATTAAACGTTGTCAAAACGTGAACATACTTGAGGCAAGGCTTGTTCTTGCACATAAAAAGTAAGTAACACAATGAAGCATCCTTCAGAGATGCATCAGATAGTATAGTTAGTTTTAGTTAAGGTTTAGAATTGAAGCCGGAAACGTCCGGCTTCGATTTTTTTGTACCTTTTATATCAACTAGCTTCGCATTATGAAAGACCCGCGATTATTACGCATTGACGATTTTAATTACGATTTACCTGATCAGCGAATAGCCAAATTTCCAAGAAAGGAAAGGGAGCATGCACGCTTATTAATATTTGAAAAGAAGGCAATAAAAGAAGGCTTATTTCCTGATATAACAGGCGTAATTCGAAAAGGAGATATGCTTGTTATTAATGAAACACGCGTGATTCCAGCTCGACTTCTCTTCTACAAGGAGACGGGTGCCGAAATAGAAATATTCTGTTTACAGCCCAAGAATGCGGATCATACTTCAGCCATGAGTGCCAAACAAGAAACAACTTGGGAAGTGCTCATTGGAAATGCAAAGAAATGGAAAGATGGATTTCTTCGGAAGAAGGTTATGATTTCTGACCTTAATGTCGTTTTGCTCGCGGAAAGAATGCACCGTGAATCGGGTGAAATGATTGTACGGTTTAGTTGGGACAACGATCAAGTTTCGTTCAGTGAAATCATTTCAGCATGCGGTGAACTCCCTCTTCCTCCTTATTTCGAAAGAAAGGCAGAAGAAGATGATTATCAACGATATCAAACCGTTTTTGCTAGATTCGAAGGATCAGTGGCCGCACCGACTGCAGGTCTTCATTTCACATCGGCTATCTTGAATGAATTGGAAACTTCTGGTGTTGTTCTCAACAAGTTAACGCTTCATGTGGGATCGGGTACGTTTAAGCCGGTGAGCACTGCTGAGATGGCAGATCATGAAATGCACGGCGAGTTTTTCTCCGTTTCAAGAGCTTTTCTGCAACAATTATTGACACATTCTGGCCGAATCATTCCTGTTGGTACTACCTCTATGCGCACTTTGGAAAGCCTTTACTGGATTGGACTAAAATTGAAAAATGGGGCTTTCGTTACCGGCCAACCCATATCATTGAAGCAATGGGAACCCTATGGATTAAGCGCAACAATTTCTCCTCAAGAGGCTATACAGACCATACTGGATTTTTTAACGGAAGAGAATAAGAATGAACTTACAGGGAGTACCTCGGTCATGATAGCACCGGGATATGAGTTCAAATTTGCTTCGGGATTAGTAACGAATTTTCACCTTCCCAAAAGCACCTTAATATTGCTCATTGCTGGGTTGATTGGCGAAAATTGGAAAGAGGTTTATGATTATGCCTTACAGAATGAATTCAACTTTTTAAGTTATGGGGATAGTTCGATCTTAATTCCATAAAAATAAAAAACCCCTCACGTGGAGGGGTTTTTCTTTGATATCTTATAGGATTATCGTCTTTCGTAGCGGTTGTCTTCGATTTCTGCTTCTTCTTTCAATGAATTGAAAATAGACATCGCAGAGCGGTTAGATACAGAAGAAACTAATGTTTCACGATCAGTTGTATAGGCAGGATCTTCAGAGACTCCTTCCACAATATCGGAAGTTTTTTGAATCACATAAATACCACCTTTGCCTTGAATAGGTGAAGAGATTTTATCTTTTGCCAATCCAAAGGCAATACCAATCACTTCGTATTCTTGAGCAGAAACACCACTACCCGGGATATTTGTTACTTTCAAAGTCAAATCATCAGCGATTTTCACGTTTGATTGAACGGCCTTGGCAATATCTTCCAAGGTTCCAGTTTGCATCATAGCCATGTATTTTTCGGCTTTCTTTTCTTTGATTGCTTCAGCTTTGCAACGCTCACGAACATTTTCCAATGTAGGTACACCGCGTTCTTTTACTTCAGTCAATACGGCAATAACATAATCATTGTCAATCAACATTGGTTGAGAAACCTCATTCAACTCTGCTGAATAAGCCCATGAAACCAATGATCCGCCATTGGTCAATCCAGACACTGTAGTCGAGTTGGGACGAATGTTCTTAGCAGGGATAACGGCAGTTCCACCATTTAGCGTGTCTGCTGCTGCGCGGAAGCTAGCGGTATCGGCAAAGGTCATTGAGAAATTGCTGGCAAGATTGTATGCTCCTTTTCGTGTAGAAGAGCTTGGTTCAATGCGGCGGTCAACCACGGCAACCTGTGCAACGGCAGTTTTTTGACCAGTCACTTCTACCAAGTGAACACCAAAGTCGGTCACCACAATTTGAAGCTCATTTAGTTTACCACCAAAGCAAGCTGTTTCAAATTCTTTTACCATTGCTCCGCGGCCAAACCAACCCAAATCACCTCCGCTATTTTTAGTGCCATCGGTGCCATATTGAGCGGCCATTTCCGCAAAATTGTTGTTTTTAGCGATAACTGATTTCAACGAATCCGCTTTCGCACGAGCGCTAGCGATTTCAGCAGCGTTACCTTTTTCTGCTTTCACCAAAATGTGACGAGCTTGAACAGAGTCAAGAACGCTCATGCGTTTATTTACCTTGGCAATGCAAAAAGCATTGTTGTAAACGAATGGACCGATGATTTTACCCAATGAGTCTGACGAAACTTGCGAATTGTATGGCTCAGGGAAAGTGCCACTGTGGTATTTGAAGAAAGCTTTTGCCGATGTGTTTGCATTTTCTGCAGCATAAGCAGAATCATTGGTTGCTGAACGGAATGAACCCGCCAATTCCATCAATTGGTTTTGAAGCGTCAAGCTATCGCCAGCTGATGCTTGCACGGGAAATTTCAAATATTCGATAGAACGGCTTGTTTCTTGACGGAAATCACGATCGTTTTTATGCTTGTTGTAGTAAGCTTTGATATCGCTCTCTTCAACTGTAACAGTGCTATCAGGAATTTCGGAATATGTTTTTACAACATATTTGATAGACGTTTTATCGTTGGCTTGCTTGAATGACCATTTGCCATCCAAATTGTTAGCATACATTCCTTTTTTGATCATCAAGTCGTACTTTTCTTTAGCACGTTTCATTGAGATCAAGTTTTTATAGCCGTTGGCCATAGTTACAGGCATTGCATCAAATTGTTGACGCATTCTGTTGATACTAGAAGTATCTGCTTGATTTTGATAAATGGTTTGACGAACGTATGCAGAAATCATATCGCCGAAGGTTACTTCTTCGTACTCCTCTTCAGTAACAGTCAAGCCCACTGCGTCAAACTGTTCGGCAAGAAGTTTTGCTTCTACTAAGTTATTCCAGGTGTCATTGCTTAATCCATTGTCGTTTCCGTTGTAATTAAACAATTCTTTTTGGCGATCAACGGCTTCAGCCCATTCCTGAGCAGAAATGCTTTCTCCATTGATTTCACCAATATCGGAAGAGCCTCCTTGAATCAACTTCAAAACAGCTCCATTTACCAAGAATCCGAGCAGGCTGACACCTACTACTACGATCAGAAGCCAACGTTGATTTCTGATTTTTTCAATCATTGCCATAATTAAAGATAGCTTTAATAAAAATTAGGGCTGCGAATATCGGAAAAGGACGACAGATTAACAAATAGAAATTCAGCAATCTAAATGTCACATAATCAGATAGATACTATTGATTGAGGCTGATTTTAACAATTTCAACTCGGGTGTCAGACACTTTTATAGCCTCGAAAGTAAAGTTCTCGTGATCAATTACATCGCCTTTTTTGGGTATGTCCTCGTATAAATGAAGCAGTAATCCTCCTAAAGTGTCATATTCTTCCCGATCGACAGGTAAATGCAATTTGTATTTATCGTTGAGATATTCAATTTCGAGACGAGCGGAGAATATAAAATTCAGGTCATCAATCACCACTTCATTGGTTTCTTCTTTGTCGTGTTCATCTTCGATTTCTCCAAAAATTTCTTCGACAATATCTTCCATAGTAATGATGCCCGCTGTTCCCCCGTATTCGTCAACTACCACAGCCATGCTTTTTTTTCCTTTAATAAATCGCTCCAAAATTTCATTGGCAGCCATTGGTTCAGGAATAATTTCTACGGGACGAAGAATGTGTTGAATGTGTTCCGGTTTTTGAAACAATTCGAAACTGTGCACATACCCTATGATATGATCAATATTTTCTCGATAAACCAATATTTTTGAAAGCCGCGTGGAAATAAACAGCTGCTTCAATTCTTCTACCGTAGAGGTGATTTCGACACCAACAATTTCTTTGCGCGGAATGAGGCAGTCACGGGCTTTCACTTTAGAAAAATCGAGCGCGTTCTGGAAAATTTGAATTTCATGATCAAGTTCTTTGGTGCGGTCAATATTTCCTGTGGCTTCGCTCAAATAGTGGTCAAGGTCTATTCGTCCGAATTCGACCACCTCGCTGCTTATTTTAGTGCGAACAAATACGCGTAGAAACAAATCGGAAATAACGGTGACTATGTAAGCGAATATCCAAAGAAGAATGTACCAGATCAACACGGGTACAGCAAACCAATTAAGCCATCGATTGGGATTAATGGAAAAAATAGCTTTGGGTATAAATTCGGCAAAAACCAATACAATGACGGTACTGAGCAAGGTTTGCGTCAGTAGCATTCCATACTCACCAATATCCAAAAAGGAAGCAAAAGTGTTAAACGCTTGCCATTTAGAAATTGCCTCCCCCATGAATAACCCAAATATCACAAGCCCAATGTTATTGCCTACAAGCATTGTGGCGATATACATTTTGGGATGCTTGAGAAAATGAGCAATGATTTCTGCTGCAAATACCCCTTGTTTACGATCTAGCTCAACTTTGAGTTTATTTGCAGTGATAAAGGCGATTTCCATTCCACTCGAAAAGGCGGAGGCGGCAAGCGAGAATATGATGATTAATAACCACGAGGAATCCATGTAATCAGTTTTCGTTTCTTTGCTGGGCATTGCGTTCCATGCGTTTTTGCATAGAGCGTCTAAACATATACCACATGAAGGCAATCGCGGGTATCACCAAATTTTGCTTGGCTACATCCCATCCTTGGTTATTGATCATGACTAATGCATAAATCAACGAAGCCAACGTGACCGCTAACCAAAAATGAATGATGAGTTTATTGAATTTTTCCATTGAACGAAGATACGGGTTTCCGCTAGTCCTCTAAATAAACATCTCCCGTGGGTTGTAAAATCTTGTATTTGGTGAAGTTTTCATTGCTCTCCAAGCCATGACCATAGAAAGTCCCATCGCCACTCACTATTTTAACAAACTGATCAGTACTTATGCGCGCTGAATCCTGCTCATACAGCAGACGGGAAGTGGTCAGAGATTCTCCTTTGATGTTGTAAAGCTTAACATTGCCCCATGCGATCATCCGGTGTTCTTTTTGATAGTAAGTACCCGCTTGGGCTTGTAGTTTGGCTTGTTCAGTGCCTAAGGAGTCAAAAAAGCTCATTTCAAAGCCTCCATTGGCCTCGACGTATGGATTTTCACCACCATATTGATCAAGCTGTGCGGCATGAAGAACGTTGCGCAATACGCCCCGTTCGGTATATCGATATTCTGCATTCAAATTTGATTGTACCGGTAATGCACGCGGATTGGTAATTGCACGAATCTCCGCAATGTCATTTTCACAACTTGAGAATAGGCAAATGAATGCGAATAAAACGGATATAAATAAACGATTAGTCATATT
Organism: Flavobacteriales bacterium; assembly: GCA_049318685.1. Lineage (GTDB taxonomy): Bacteria > Bacteroidota > Bacteroidia > Flavobacteriales_D > Sanyastnellaceae > JAIXWP01. The sequence continues at coordinate 10,442 of JBMOFW010000020.1, read as the reverse complement.
TACGGACCACAAACCAGGGATTCAAAATGTGCGGAGTGAGGCTAAATCCAATTTGGAATTGAATAAAATCTTCAGCAATCAAATCATTGTTGGTTGTGCCCCCTTTGCCATATTCTACACCAAAATTGAATTTGCTCGTCGACTTAGAAGAAACAATAGGAATGGAGAAACCAAGTGATAAGGCTTGTTGGCCAATGTTTTCGCCACGAATGGTGAGATAACTTTCGGTATTACGGGCGCCAATGCGATAAGTGGTGCGCTCCAGGATATTTTCTGCCTTATCCAAGGTCATAGGCGTGAATTCAATTCCCAAAGAAAAATGACGATAATTAGATAGGGTAAAACTTTGCTCTGTAGAATTCACATTGTTGTTTGACCAATCTTGAGTGCGATATTCTAAATTGTATGTCAATGTTTTTCCTGACTCTTCTGATTGGATTATAGACAATCCCAATGAAAGTCGAGAGGGCAAATCAAAAGATCCTTTTGTAATACCCGTGTAGTAGGTTGTGTCAATATTGGACTCGCTGCCATTGGTATAGAAATAAGCCATTCCCAATTCGTCTGTTTTTGACTTCAAGGCTGTTCCCAATTGATATGTGGCGCCAAAACGCAAGTAAGTCGCTTTTTTGATTTTACGCTGATCCCATTTTACTTTCAACGGCATAGTATAAAGCAAACCTCCTTCGAAAGCAAAATCGTGTAATGTTGTCTTTTGCGTAATCTTCGTACTAAAATATTCGGTGTTTTCGAATTGAATTCGACGTTCCAAATTCACAGTGCCAAAGTAATAATTCGCATTTATGCCCAAGGATAAAACAGGGGCAATCAAGTTCAGTGAATCTTTGATTTCTTTCCGGCGTTGTTCGAAATTGAAAGCAGCATTTCCTTTCAAGGTGCTATCTGCTTTTGGTGAAACAAATAATTTGAAGGATCGTGAAGCTCCCACTGTGAGTTTGTTAGTGCCTCCATAGCCATCGTATAAGTATGAAGCCTCAGTAGAATCATTTACGGCGTAATTACTCGAAATATTATAACCCACTCGGCTGTAGGGAGTAACACCCAAAACCATGCCCCACGGACTGCCGGATTTTTTTAATCCCAGCGAAATTTCATTCACATAGCCTCCTGCGAATTTTTCAGTCACACTTGTAGAACTCAGATTTTGTGAAACGCCTTTACCGGACAATTGAAGTACTGTGCGCCCCAATAAACTGTACGAAGCCGGATTGAATAGATTTACTGAGTTTTGATCTGCTATGGAAGTGGTAGTTCCACCCATTCCAAAATGCACTGTAGATCCAGGAGATTCCAAGATGCCGATGCCGAAGCGGGAATATGGGTTGCTGGTGCTGCTTTGTCCGATGACCGCATCGGCAATCAAAATGAGCACAAGAAGACTAAGTGTTTTTTTCACTACGATTATGGAGGTAAATTTCATTTATCCCTTTTAAGGTAAGCATTGAATCGGCAAAAATGGGGCTTTTCAGTTGGCTAACCAAATACGGACCATCCCCACCGGTCAATATGACGTCCAATGGCCCATAATGACTACAATAATCTGCTATTATTCCCTCGATTTCACGAATACAGCCACCAACTGTGCCCGCGAGTATCGATTCTTTTGTGTTTTTTCCCAGAATTATGGATTGTTGATTTTCGAAATGAATCAACGGAAGTCGGCCGGTAAATTGATGCAAGGCATTCAATCGCATTGACAAACCAGGAGAAATGCTTCCTCCGCGCAATGTTTGATCGGTGATGAGCGTGCTTGTAATGCAAGTGCCACAATCGATCACTAATCCGGATGATTTTCCGTGCCCCATTACTAATCCACAAGCATTGGCTATTCGATCGAATCCGAGGGTCTCGGGTGTTTCATAGTCTATGGCAATGGGAATTTTACTATTCCTATCTAGATATGAAACGTGAAAACTTGATGGAAAAGAAAAAGGAAAAGAGGAGCGAACACTGGAAATATAGACTTCTATCGACGCAGGCAAACTTTCAATGAATTCACCAATTTGATCATCAGCCAGCGTGTGCATAATCTGCACTTCGCGGCCAACAAACAGCGCACACTTTGTCAGCGTGTTTCCCTGATCGATGATAAGGTGAGTATTATTGGTCGCGTTCACTGAGTAAAGTTACGGTACCTCGACTTTCAATAGGACGGCCACGGCCATCTTCTATTGAAATGAAATAGACATATACCCCTTGTTGGACGGGTTGACCATTCATAAATCCATCCCATGGCGCATTGTAATCTGTAGAATCATAGATCACATCGCCCCATCTGCTGTAAATAATCATCCGGTAATTGGTAAAATCAGCAAAGCTGATTACCGGTTGAAATACATTGTTGAATCCATCGATAATAAAAGCGTTCGGAATCCATATGATCGGTTCGAGTGAAAGCTGTATTGTATTCGAATTTGCAGAATAGATATCGGGGTAAACACTGGAGGGATTTGAAACGGCTTCTATGAAATAAAAGAAATCACCGGGACTGGCCTCCAATTGACTGACATCATCTTCATAATAATTGATAGTGCCACCTAAGGTTGCAATTACGATGTCGATGCCATCAAGACCCATCTTTCGGTGGATACGGTATTCAGCTACACCATTGTCAAATCCAATGTAATCCGACCACTGCAAGGCATTTACAAGGGTATTATTATAGGCAAAACCATTCAGCAAACAACTGATAGCGACATCACTCGTGTCGACAATGTCACCGCAAATATTCTCCACTATTACGCGATAAGCATATGAATAAATAGCAGTGCTGACGAAAAAGCTGTCTGTATGTGTTAAAACCGAAGTGCCCAGGTTGTTCAAAGTGATGAGGTCATCCCAATTATTGGATCCTTCTTGTTTGCGCTCAATGGTATAAAAGTGATCTGAACCAACGGCTTCAGTAAGTATGGTTAGTTGTATTTTTTTCGGACTAATGACGGTGGCACTGGAGATATAATTGAATGATGGACTTGCTGGGTAAATTACATTCACATTTTGTCGATTCGAAAAAGCACTATAACCTCCAGTCACGGAAACTCCTTCGACATAATAGGAATTTACACCGCCAATGCTTACCGTGTGTTGAAAGGTGAGCGTTGCACCATCTACGGTGCCTACAAGTGTAAATGGTCCACTTTCAAAGCTATGCCAAATCCGATATTCTTGCACGCCATCAATCCATCCTTGATACGCGGTCCAATTGATGTTCACATAGTCCTCACAAATGGCATAACCAATAGGAGAAACGAAAATGGACTCATTGCAGATATCTCCGGCCGGACTGGTGTTTGGGCTGGGCGGTATACCGCTATAGCATGTGTCGAATGCGGCCACAAGATAGCCTACCGGACCATTAAATGTGGGGGCGAGTAAATCCGTGAACGTAGTTGTATTCAATCCCCAAACCGTGTCAATAAAAGTAACGTTAGGTCCGGTACAACTGTAGAGCAAGTATCCCTGACAATCATTCGATGAGCTCGGTTCCCAATTGATGATAGCATCATTGGTTGTTGGATCAACGGAAACAGAGGTTACCGCAGGAATGGCAGGGTAGGTGAGGTCGGTCAATTGTTCACCATCAATATTACTTATAAAAGAACATCCAAATGGGGTGTTCAGTATGATGCGGAAATTTAAAAACTCATCGCAAACACTAACCTCGTAACTAAATGATGTTTGGGTGATGTCGGTTTGGCCTATTTCATTCCAAACACCAGCTGGATATTCCATTTGAACACTAAATGATCCTGTAATAAAAGGCGCTGCGGTAATATATGGTGTGTTCCAATTGATCAAGGCAAACCCTTGCGGCGCTGCCGACGGTGTCACATTCATGAACATCGAGCAGATTGCACTCGAAGCATTGGCCATGGTTGGGGTTCCACCGCTCAGATATTCAGTTTGTATATAAAAACAATAATCACTTAATACAGGCGCTCCCGCATCAAATGTATAGGTGTTGGTGGAAAGAACGAATAACTCGGCAATTTCAGTAAATGGACCTGTAGAGACTGGACTCTGAAAAATATGGTAACTGATAAAATTTCCGTTAGGATCAGAAGGTGCTTGCCAATTCAATGTTAGAAATTGACCGTCATCACTCACCGAAATACAGGATATTTCTGGGGATATATTGATTTGCGCCTTCGTTGCGAATACAAATCCAAGCAAAAAGAATAGCGATGCTGCTATCTTCAGAAATAATATGTTGGAACTTGTCTTCAATTGGGGGCAAAAATACGCTAGGAGTGTTTATTATACACGCTTTCCGGATTCAAAAGGTTGCATATGCTTTTCCGCTGATAAGTTGGTTGTACTCCGTAATTATCTCGTCTACAACTGCGGCTGCAGGTTTTATTGCCTTGATTCGTGCGGAAATTTGACCTATTTCTAATTCGCCTTGATCTAAATCGCCTTCGAACATGCCTTTTTTTGCTCTTCCGCGGCCAAGAAGAGTGTTCAACTCTTCTTTTGTTGCGTCGCGGTCATAGGCGGCCATGAGTTCGTCGAAAAATTCATTCTTGAGTAGGCGAACAGGAGTGAGTTCTTTTAAGGTGAGTAGGGTGTCTCCTTCGCCGGACTGGATTATTTTTTCTTTAAATAATTGATGCGCGCTGGATTCGGGTGTAGTGACGAAGCGGGAGCCAATCTGCACTCCATCTGCCCCCAGCACCATTGCGGCCAGCATCGTACGCCCGCATCCAATGCCTCCTGCAGCAATCAGAGGTATGTCGATCGCCTCACGTACAGCCGGAATCAAGCAAAATGTAGTCGTCTCTTCTCGTCCATTATGCCCGCCAGCTTCAAATCCTTCAGCTACAATAGCGTCAACTCCAGCTTCTTGAGATTTCAACGCGAATTTGCTGGATGAAACAACGTGAATGACTTTAATTCCCTCTTTCTTAAGTGTTTCGGTCCATGTTTTTGGATTTCCCGCTGAAGTGATTACAACCGGTACCTTTTCTTCGATGATGGTTTGAATGTGCTCATCAATAGAGGGATAAAGCAAGGGCAAATTCACTCCGAAAGGCTGTGTTGAGGCCAGTTTGGTCTTTTTGATTTGATCCTTCAATACATCCGGATACATCGATCCGGCGCCGAGAATGCCTAGTCCCCCTGCGTTGCTGACTGCAGAGGCGAGTTCCCAGCCACTACACCAAATCATTCCGGCCTGTATTATGGGGTATTTTATTGATAATAAGTTGCAAACTTTGTTGTCCATAAGATGATATTCTTGGATCCAATATTAACACCGAATCGGTATGTTAACCAATTAGATTTGGATATACCGTGTCATAAAACTATCTTAGCCGACTGATCTACAACCTTAATCAGGAGATAGACAAATGAAGAAACTGCTATTACTTATTGTTTTATTGACCTCCATTGGTGCCTCTGCCCAATACAATTGGGATTATGGAATCAAAATCGGTGCTGCCAACTATCTTGGAGATATTGGAGGAAAAGAACTTACTCGCCGCGATTTTGTGTGGGACATGCATTTATTGTCTACACGTTACGCTGCCGGCGCTTATGGTCGATACAAGTTTTCGAAACGTTTGGCTGTTGCAATGAATGCAGATTTCATTCGTATTACAGATGCTGATCGTCTCACTACCAATTTTGCTCGTCGCGCGCGAAACATGAACTTCCGCAATAACATCATTGAACTTGGAGCTCGCGCTGAAATTACCGTTTGGTACGACAATGACGTAGGAAACAAGGGTTTTTACAATCCTGATTTTAAATTGTATTTATTTGGTGGTGTAGCCGGTTTTTATCACAATCCTCAAGGACAAATTTTTAAAGATGGCGAAATACAATATGATGGATTTTGGTTTGACTTGGCACCATGGATGACTGAAGGTCAAGAAAAACCGTATTCGAATTTTGGATTGGCTATTCCGGCAGGACTTGGCATGTACTTTACATTCAACAAGCAATGGCGCGTGGGATGGGAGTTGTCGTGGAGAACGACTTTCACAGACTATTTGGATGATATTTCTACTGTTTTCAATCAACCCAATTCTACTGATCCATTGGCTACAGAATTTTATAGCCAAACATATCAAAGCCTCATCGATGAAATCAATGCGAGCAATGGTGCAGAAGGGGATATGTCTTTAAATGACTTTAGATATTGGACGGAAAGCCAACGCTCAAAGCGCGGAGATCCTACCAACAACGACAGTTATTTGACCGCTCAATTTACAGTGGGTAAGTTGATTCGTGGTCGTTCTAACTTCTACAAATCGAAGTATAGCTATCTTAAAACACGAGCTGGTGTACGTCGATCAAAAGCGAAATTCTAATACCAAGAATACCCAAAGAAAAACCCGCATTTGCGGGTTTTTTTATTTATTCAAAAACTGAATAATTTTACTGATTGGTTTTAAAGAAAGAGTATACCATCGCGGTTTGATTCCATTCATCCGCCATGCTCTTCGATCTTCCATGTTGGCGCGCCATCGGTTTTTTAAGGATACATTACTCATTCCACCAACACGCATTCGAGTCAGAATGCGGGGCATATATGACAAGGTGATCTTATGCCGATGAATCACTCGAAGCATGAACTCATAGTCCGCAGCAGAGCGCAAGTCGGTGGAATACAAGCCATATTTTTCATAGATCTCGCGCTTCACAAAAAATGTGGGATGCGGAGGCATCCATCCGAGCAAAAATTTTCCTGGCGTGTAGTTTCCACTTTTCCAATACCGTATTACCTTTTCAGGATTATCCCGATCTACATAAATTAAATCAGCATACAAACCATCACAATGCTCTGTTTTAAACTTATGTACAACTTCCGAAATGACGGTATGATCGTAATAATGATCGTCTGAATTGAGAATGCCTATGATGTCTCCAGTGGCATGTTCAACTCCTTTGTTCATCGCATCATAAATGCCTTTGTCTTTTTCTGAAACAACAACAGCAATGCGATCACGATATCTCTCCACTATCTCCAGTGTATTGTCTTTTGAAGCACCATCAATAATGATGTATTCAATGTTTGGATAATCTTGCGCAACAACACTTTTTATTGTGTCTTCTATGGTAGCGCCACTGTTATAGGCAATGGTTATGATGCTTACTTTCATGATGAAATCTCCCGCTTTCGCACCAGCACCGCCGGATTGCCTTGATAAATTGAATACGCTTCCAGGGTGTGCGTGGCAACACTTCCGACCGATAACACGGCATGACTTTTTAAGATGACACCTGGACATACCACGCTCTTTGCCCCAACCCAAGCGCCATCTTCTAAAGTAATGGGCTTCGTGATCAAATCGAACGTGCTTTTTTTATAGTCATGGTTGCCACAAAGTAAAAAACTGCCTTGTGATAAGCAGCAATTGCTTCCTATGTGTACTTCATCGAGATTGTCTATCCACACATCTTCACCGATCCATGTATCATTACCAACGCGGAGCTTCCATGGATATTTAATACGCACGCGCGGCTTGATCACAACTCCCGACCCAATCTGCGCACCAAATAAGCGAAGCAAAAATTTTTTGAAAGAATTCAGGGGAAAGGCACTCTCTAAGAATACGACAGAGGTAAAATACCAAAACAAACGCTTGAAAGCATTGCCGGGTCGATACCAGCTATTATTGAATCGGGATAGATCGGTCGATGCCATGCTCTTGTTAAGGGGCTACAAAGAAAACCAATTAAAACGAGATTTTACCGCAAATCAAAGAGATTTCGATGCAATCCCCAGAATTCACGATTTTCGTATCAACCTTTAAGTTCAAACTTGACCAAGAATTACATGATGAAGAAATTTTTACTCTTTTCGATTTGCGTTTTGATTTCGGGTTGGGCGATGGCTCAGACAATTCCTCTAAAGCATTTTGAGAATATGAATATGCGCTCCATTGGACCAGCTACCACCAGTGGCCGCGTTACTGCAATTGATGCGGTAGATCAAAACAATGGCACCATTTACGCCGGAACGGCAAGCGGCGGTGTATGGAAAAGCACGAGTTCAGGATTTACGTGGTCGCCGATTTTTGATGAGCAGGATGTTTTAGGGATAGGTGCGTTGAAGATCGCTCCTTCCAATCCGGATGTCATCTGGGTCGGAACTGGTGAAGGCAATCCACGAAATTCGCAAACCAGTGGAAAAGGAATCTATATGTCGCCTGACGGGGGAAAGACCTGGAAGAAAAAAGGTCTAGAGCTTACACGCACCATACATCGTATTGTCATCGATCCGCGCAATGAGAATGTGGTTTATGCTGGAGCAAGCGGTTCTGCATGGGGTCCGAATCCGGATCGTGGAGTATTTAAAACGAACGATGGTGGCGAAACATGGTCGAAAGTTCTATTCATCAATGATACCGTGGGCTGTGCTGATTTGGTGATGGATCCTCGAAATCCGAACAAACTCCTTGCTGCTATGTGGCAGTATGGTCGTCATCCTTGGTTCTTCAATAGTGGAGGTAAGGGCAGCGGACTGCATATCACGACAGACGGAGGTAAATCATGGAAACAACTCACTGAAAAAGATGGTTTGCCCGAGGGTAATTTAGGTCGTATTGGACTAGCCATTGCACCAAGCGATCCCAATATTGTTTATGCCATGATTGAATCCCAAAAAACCGGATTGTATAAATCGACTGATGGAGGATTTACATGGCGATTGGTGACACACGATGGAGTTGACGATCGCCCTTTTTATTACTCCGAATTCTATGTAGATCCATCCAATGCCAATCACTTAATCTATCTTCATAGTACAGTTACAGAAAGCATTGATGGTGGAAAAACATGGACGACGACCTTGCCTTATTGGGGAGTGCATCCTGATCATCACGCGTTTTGGTGGAGCAAACGTGATCCCTTTTTCATGATAGAAGGAAATGATGGCGGATTGAATATCTCACATGATGGTGGTCGCAATTGGACATTCGCTGGCAATTTACCCTTAGGGCAATTTTATCATGTCAACTTTGATATGGCCATCCCATACAATGTTTATGGTGGGTTGCAAGATAATGGCTCGTGGAAAGGACCTGGTTATGTGTGGCATGAGGGCGGTATTATCGATGCCGATTGGCTAGAAGTCATGTTTGGCGATGGTTTCGATATGGCTGTCAATCCGGCTGCGCCTGATTTTGTGTATGCCATGTCGCAAGGCGGTGAAATGGCCTATGTTGATTCTAAAACAGGTGAAAGTTTGTTTGTGAAGCCTATTGCTTCCGATTCCACGAAGCTTCGTTTTAATTGGAATTCAGCGCTGCACGTAAATGAAAAGGGAGTCTATTTCGGATCGCAATTTTTACATTATTCGTCAGACCAAGGACGCAATTGGGCGATTTTATCACCCGATCTCACTTCAAACAACAAGGAGCGTCAAAAAGGCCATCTTAGCGGTGGTTTGACCACCGATGCGACAAGTGCGGAAACCTATTGCACCATTCTAGCCATTGCTTCGTCTCCCTTGGACAACAATATGATTTGGGTAGGTACGGATGATGGTCAGGTTCAACTCACCACTGATCATGGTGCCAGTTGGAAGAATTTGTCTTCGAGAATTGATGGACTTCCCAAGGATGCATGGATTCCATTTGTTTTACCTGGTGCAAAAAATCAAAATGAAGCGTTTGTGATTGCCAACAATTATCGAAATAATGATTGGAGACCCTATCTCTTTCATACCTCTGACGGAGGAAAATCGTGGAAGAATTTGGTAAATGAAAAAACGGTGAATGGACATTGCCTCAGTATTGCACAAGATCCCATTGCACCACAATTGCTCTTTTTGGGAACGGAGCATGGATTATATGTCTCATTTGATTATGGAAAAAATTGGGAGCGATGGACACATGATTATCCAGCCGTCGCAACGCAAGATTTGAAAATTCACCCTCGCGAAAATGACTTGATAATTGGCACTTTTGGACGAGCAATTTTTATTCTAGACAATATCGTTCCCCTGCGTGAAGCGGCAATTCAAGGGCAAAAATTATTTGAGAAAAAACTTGTTGCGGTCAATGCGACACCTTCTTATTATGCGAACATGACACGTCCGCGCGGGCAGCGTTTCCCCGCAGATACCTATTTCTCCGGCGACAACAAACCAAGCGGCACGCAGCTCACCTTTTTTATCAATGAAGAAAAAGAGAACGGGAATAAGAACGAGAAAAAGAACGAGAACGATAAGAAGAAAGAAAAGGTGAAGATATTTTTATTGAATAATCAGGGGGATACACTTCGACGATTCTCGCATGAACCCGACTCAGCACTCAATGTGATGTATTGGACACCGTCACAAGATGGTTTCTTTTGGCCTCGCCGAAAAGAGCGCGAGCCGGATGCTGAGATTGGCGATGGGGCTCTGTTGGCTCCTGGAACCTATAAAATCATCTATACATACAAAGGCGTAAAGGATTCGACCAATGTGG